>QMOE01000031.1 GCA_003648125.1 Chloroflexota bacterium | reverse complement strand
TATCAAAAAGTAGATCAGCAGGCCGTTGCATCGGGGCCGTAGGCTCCACGTCCTCCGAATTGGGGAAGGTGATGAAAAAACGGGGCAAGCGCGCCGGCTGCGTGTGGATACCCCGCAGATGATTGCCGAGCGAACCCTTTTCCCCATCCAGGATGACGCGGGCTGACGTTTCGAGTAACACCCGGCCGGATTCGCTCAATTGGTCGGCGCGCAGAACAAAGATGCCACCCCGCTGGTTCAGCCAGGAATCACTATCGGTGCGGGCGATCAGGCGATGTAGCTGCCCGTGCAATTCCTGATCGTAGCCGGTCTCCCGCTCATTGAGGATGACCATGTCAACTTTGATGCCCCGACCGCGCCAGTAGGCGTGAGCCAGAAGCAACTCACGCACCAGATCCAGCTCGTCCTGCTCGCCGATGCACACCAGGAGGATCGGATAGTCGCCGGAGATGCCATAGGCCCACAATCCAGATTGGGCCTCACTGTTTGCCGCCAGGGTTGCAGGGGCGGCGCGCAGTGCAGCGTGAGGATAGAGGAGCAGCGAGAGCAATTGTTGAATCTGTTCGAGGGCTGGCGTGGACAGGCCGAGACGGTGTAACTCTAGCTCGCTGCGAGAGCGAGCGAGGTCAAAGGCCAATCTGATTCTGGCCCACTCTTGATAGCGGTGGGCTAATCGCAGCGCCTCCTCACGCGACTCGGCCGCCAGCGTGATGTAGGCCAATTGCGCCGTCGAGTGGGGGCCTAGTTCGATCTCTTGTCCCAGAGCCATGATCGGGTCCAGGGTGACGCCCCTCCCCTCTATCCCACCCGCGTGCGCAGAAGCCAGTGCCACGGGGGAACGAGCCGTCCGTCCCCGGCCCAGGAAACGCGCGCGGTCGGTTTCGTAAGCGGCGGTGATCTTTTGTCCCCGCTCCACGACCAGCAGATGGGCCAGATAGACCGGCTCTTCTTCAGCTAAACGCGGACGGCGGCGAAAGAGCAGGCCGTTCACTTCGGACACGTATTCGCTCTCGATAAAGAGTTTATTAAAGGCCGGATGTCGCCGATCATCAGCCTGAGGTGACAGCACCACTTCGCCGTAGCTGGTCAGCGTCAAATGGCGAGGATAGTCGCTGCGGTTGATGAGAGTGACCCGCCTGATTTCAACGTCGTCGTCCGGCGAGACAGTAATTTCCGTGCGCACACAGATGTCACGGTCTCGACGCCAGAACTTGGCCTGGTGGGCGCAGAAAAATACTTCCCCATCCACCAGCGGCACGCAGGTGGGTCGGTAAGCTGCCGACCAGAGAGCACCGCTATCCTGATCCTTAACGTAAATAAAAGTGCCCCAATTATCGAGTGTGGTGTCGGAGCGCCAGCGGGTGAGGGCCAGTCCGCGCCAGATACTATAGCCGCCGCCAGAGTTGGTGACGATCACACTGTAACGTCCATTGGAAAGAACGTGCGCCTGCGGTACAGGTGAATCCAACGGCACGCGCCAGGGGGTGACAGCGGCCCAGGGTTGAGGCGGGCGAACGGCACGAGCGTCCTCCGGATGCGGGTGCTCTATGGGAACCTGTCTGGGCGATTGCTCGTACAGAAGCAGTTGAACGCTCTGCACGCGGGAATCGCTGTGGAAGCGGCGTATCATCACCTCGTCCTGGAGATAATTGGTCAAGGCCAGCATGATCATACCCTGGTGATGTACCATGTACGAGCGCACGATCGCACTCTTCTGGTGCGGGGGCAAGTGGGAAGGAGTGTAATCAATCGCCTCGTAAAAGCCGTAGCGGCCCAACATCTGCAATTCGATGAGCCTGGCAATGTTTTGCATCACGGCTTGGGGGCGCAACGACAGGGCGAGTAACGAGGCATACGGCGCAATCACCATATCCTCGCTCAGACCACGCTTGAGACCCAATCCGGGCACGCCGAACCCTCGGTACTGATAGTGCATTCCGGCGTCAAAGCGATAGTAGCCCGATTCTGAAATACCCCACGGCACGTTCTCCTGCTGGGCGTAGGCGATTTGGCGGGCGACTACCGCGCGATTGGTCTGTTCCAGAAGCGACCCCTTGCCTGTCCGGGCCAACAGGGAAGGCATCAGGTACTCGAACATAGTTCCTCCCCAGGAAAGAAGCGCCCGCGCTCCGTTCACCTGGGTAATGGGACGCGCTAGATGCATCCAGTGGCTCTGTGGGACATCTCCCTGGGCAATGGCAAGCAGGCTAGCTATCCTGGCCTCGGACGCCAGTAAATCATAGTAACTGTCGTCCAACGTACCGGTTTCCACGTTGTAGCCAATGTGGAATACCTGGCGACGCTCGTCGAACAAAAAATCAAAATCCATCTCGTGGAAATATGCTTCCGCCTGCCCGCTCAGGTCGCGGAAGCCAATCAGCAAGCTCTCGGCTGCCATACGGGCCGAGCTTAACTCCCCAACCAGGCGCAGACACCAGTCGCGGGCCTCTTGTACCGACTCGGCAGTTGAATCGCTCTCATCAGACAGCAAGTTCTCTAGTTGCCCCAATTGCATCTGCGCTGATCTACAAGCGTTGGGTATCTCGCCGAGCCGAACTGTGACAGGCAAAGCATCAATCAGCGCCTGCCAGGCAGCCGCAGTCGCTGGACCTGCATCCGGTCGGGTGAGCAAGGTGGGCGGCTGACTCAAGGGCAAGAGCCAGGGCAATAATATATCCTGCTCGCTCTGCATACTGACGAGTTGAGAGTTCACCCGCGTCGCCCAGATGCGTAGGCTGCGCAAGGTGGCCGGCTCTAACACGCGCGAGCCAGATTCGACCAGCGCGATCAACAAGCGTTCCAGTTCTGGCCAGGCGTCACTGCCTAGCTCGGCCAACAGGGAGGGCCAACGGTCAGGAGTGTCCCGCTGCGCCAGAATCTGCTGACGAACGTGCGCCAGGTGATTCTGCAACGGCACAGTCGTTGCGGGGGGAGTGCTATCGCCCAGATTTTCTACGACCTCGGCCAGCACGTCCAGTGTATCGAGTACCCCCTGCCAGCGCTGCCAGCGCAGTACCTGGGCACGAGGCAACATCAAGCAACCTTGTTCGAGAACCAGCAGGCAGCCGGCCAGGTTGCCGCTATCCACAGTGGATACGTAACGCGGCGGCAAGGGCTTCAAGTTACTCGTATCGTACCAATTCAAAAAGTGCCCTTGATGTCGCTCTAGCTTGCCCATGCTCTCAAAAGTGGGGCGCAGCCGCAAGACGAGATCCAACGGACCGCTGTAGCCCAGATCGTAGGCAGCCAGGGTGGAAAGCAGCGTCAAGCCCAGGTTGGTGGGCGAGGTGCGGCGAGCAACCAAGCCGAGCGGATCTTGCTGGAAATGGTCAGGAGGCAACCATTGATCGTCCGGGCCAACAAACTGTTCAAAATAGAGCCACGTGCGGCGAGCCAAGCGGCGCAACTGCCGGCGTTGATCGGTGGAGAGCGAAATCGGTTCGTGAATTACGGGGCGGCTGATCCAATAAGCCGCGTAGGGCGATATGATCCACGCCAGCAGCAACGGCGCGGCGACAGGGAAGGATGTCCGATTGAGCAAGATCACCAGGCAGGCCAGTCCCAGAGCCAGGAGTGAAGCGCCGCGCATCTTTCTCCACAGCAATTTTAGCCTGGTTTCTCTGCCCAACAGACGAAACACGTGTGCGGATGTGGTCCACTGCAACATCTTTTTGTGGCTGACGAGCAGGCGGTGCAGAGTAGATGAGATCGCATCTACCATAATCAAACTTTCGTAGAGAAGAAACACTACTGCCGCCAGCCAGCGGAGAACGTCCATCCGCACCGACCGCGCGGCCCCGATCAGCGATGTCTCCCGTACTCCCTGCTTCATCAGCCCCATCACGCCGGCAAGGACGGGCATAGCCAGCGCCAGCAACCCTGCCAGCGTCCACACCAGCGACGAGCCGGGCAACCATAACCATCCAGCGACTAGCAGAACTAGCAGCGCTGGCGGCAATAAGCTGCGACGCAGGTTATCCATGATTTTCCAGCGATCAAGCACGGAGAGCACATTGGGCATCTTGCCGCCGCCCTCACAGGGCACCCGGGGTAACAGCCAGGGCAGCAACTGCCAGTCCCCGCGCACCCAGCGGTGCAATCGGCGCGTGTAGGCGAGATAGTATGACGGGTAATCCTCATACAGGACATCGTCGGTGATCAGTCCCGCGCGTCCGTAAAGCCCCTCGAACAAATCGTGGCTGAGCAAGCGGTTTTCAGGCACTCGCCCGGCCAGACTATGCTCGAAAGCGGCGACGTCGTAGATACCCTTGCCAGCATAGATACCCTCACCAAACAGATCCTGATATACATCTGACACCGCATGGGTATACAAATCTAGCCCGACATCCCCAGAAAACAGCCGCGCAAACGGGGAGCGGCCCACGCTGGTCGGCCTGATCTCCACGCGGGGTTGGAGCACTGTATATCCGGCGATCACTGCGCCGCCCCACCCTTCCCTCCCCCCGGGGGAAGGGGCAAACTCGGCCCGGTTCAAGGGATGCGCCAGAGTGGCAACAAGTCGCCGCGCGCCATCCCGAGGCAAGAGGGTATCCGCATCCAATGTGATGACGTATCTGATCTCGGGCAGAACGCTGAGGTCTCCTATTGTCTCAACGTAGGAATTTTCTCGACCGCCCAGCAGGGCATTGAACTCTACCAGTTTACCCCGCTTGCGCTCCCAGCCCATCCAGCACTCACCGTCCACTTGGCCCCGCTCACGTTCCGTGTTCAGCCAACAATCCTCGGATGGGTTCAATTCCCGCTCGCGGTAGAAGAGGTAGAAAGGGCCAAGCCCTTCCTGGCCGTATTTTCGATTGAGAGCCTGGATGCCAGTTCTGGCTTGCTCAATCAACTCATCGTCGCCCGGCATGTGCTTGTGAGGTGCATCATCCAAATCGGCGAGCAGGGCAAAGTAAAAGTGAGGGTCTGTGTTACCAAGGAAATGGAGTTCCAATCGCCGGAGTAAAGATCGAACCTGGTCAGGGTCGGCCAGGAGCGCGGGAACGACCACCATCGTGCGGCACTCGGCCGGGATGCCATCCTGAAAGTTCATGCGGGGCAATAGCCGGGGCGGCACAGTGTGAGTGACGATCCAGTTGACCAGGCCGATGACGATAGCCGAAGCGGGCAAAGCGGCCAACAGCCCCACGCCAATCAACTGAACAAGCGTCCCGCCGGCGGCGCGGGCGTAACCAATCAGCCCCAGCAAGACAAGCAGGGAGAGCAAAAAGGTGCTGCCCATGTACACCAGGGCAGGGTGAGCGAGCAGCCAGCGAGATAGACGCACGCGCCAGGAAGGGCGATAGTCCAGGCACGATTCAAGTCGCGCCCGGCCCTCGTCCAAGAGATAGAAACCGACGTGCGCGGCGCGGGGTACTTGCAGCAAGCTGGGGCCAGCATCCCCGGTTGCGCCAAGCTCGGCCTGGGCCAGCCCAACCGCCTCTCGGGCCACATCCTCTTCATCTCTCCCGGTTGCCAGAGCCAATTCCTCAATTACGCTGCGATAACGGTTCCGAGTCTCAAAATCCATGTGGGCGTAGATGTCCACCGGGTCCCGGCGCAACAACCGCTCCACGAGACTGACGTTCTCGAAAAAGACATTCCAATCCTGAGTTGCCAGTGCGCGCAGGCTAAGAATGCAATTAGAGACAGCCGTCTCGCCCTCCAGACCATCAGGCAAAGGCAGAGCGCCAGCATCATCAAGGGAATTTTCGTTCTTGCCCGTAACCCTGGAGACTGCCCCAGTCAGAGTCTCTAGAACGCCCAGGCGCAGCATAGTCGGCAAAGCCCACAACTCGCCCATCGTCAGCGGCGCGACGCTCTGGTAAGCCTGCACAAAGCGCGCCACCTGGTCGAGGTTGAGATGAGCCTCGCAGTAGCCGATGATCTCCCGCGCCAGCGCATAGATACGGGGATACCCTTCCAAGGGAGATGCCGCTAACTTGGGCAACTGGTAGTAGAACCCCTCCGGCATGTCCTCACGAACCTGACGCAGCGCCCGCTCCACCACGTAAAAGTTGTCCAGTATCCACTCGGCCGCATAAGAGAGGGCCAGTTGCACCTGGGACGCCCCAGCAAAATGCCGGTAAGCATCACGCAGAAGCGATTCTTGCTCCTGGACGTGATCCAAGAGATAGGGCCTACGCCCAGGCCGGCCAGTGACGATGTGGCTCTCGGCCAGTTGACGCGCCCGATCTTCTAATCGAGACTTTGTCCAGGGCATACGCTAATGTCCCTTGCGCTCTCTCGCGGATATCTCGGCTCTGGTGCGCTCCACCTCTTCCGGGGAGAGGTCCTGCACGATCAACAGCGGAGTAGCACCGTAACCGATAAAGTTGACCACCATGCTACCGTAAGGCCACTTGGCGCCACCGGAATAGCCGTGGGCGCTCAGTACCACCAGATCTACATCCGCTTGCTCCACCAGATCGTGCAGTGTTTCCGCGGCGTGGTCACTGATAGCCAGGTGCGTCCGAACACTCACGTCCAGGCGGGGCTGTAGCTGCTTCAGATAGCGAGTCGCTTCCAGGCGGTTACACTCTACAATTTTATGCACCAGTTCACTCTCTTCTGAGGTAAGAGGGGCCCAACGAGGCATCTGCGGTCTGTTCACCACGTGCACCACCAGCAACTCGGCTTCGTAGAAGCGAGCCAGACCAGTAGCCAGCGACAGCACGCACTCGGCCCGCTGCGAGCAATCAAGTGGAACCAGCAAGCGGCGGTAGCGCAAGCCCGTCAGATCGTGGGGCTGAGGTTGATAGGCTCGCACGATCATGACAGACAAATAGGAGCGCAGGATGATTTTCAAGACGATGCTGCTGACGTTCCAGCCGCTCAAGCCGCTCCGTCCGTGGCTGCTGAGAACAATCAGGTCAACGGCGTGGTTTTGCGCGAACTCGATGATGCGCCCGGCCGCTTGCCCTTGCAGGAACGAGCACTCTACCTGGAGACCAGCTTCCCGCAAACGGGTAGATAGACCATCCAGGTAGGTTCTAGCCTCGGCCGCGCCCATGTACCAACTCAGCGGGTCAACAAACTGAGTTGAGCCTTGATTACTCTTGGGCCGCTCCAATACCTGCAGCAGGGTCACCCGGGCGCCCAGGGCGCGAGCTATTGCTACGACGTGGGGCAACACGCACTCAGCAAGCGAAGAACCATCCAACGGAACAAGTATATGATCAAACATTGGGCACATCCCTCCTGCACTACTCGTTCAACCACTCGATACGTTTCTCAATATGTAGAGGCAGCAATTCCCGTTATGGTAGAAAACGGCAAGTTGTAGCCGCGATTTCGCAATCGCGGAAGACGTTTTACGCGGTACAACGGGCGCGATTTGGAAATCGCAACTACAAAACGGGAATTGCTGATGTAGAGGCGAACTTGTCACCCTGGCGGGCAGACGGCAGGTGCAAGGCCTTGCCCCTACTGCCCCTTGCTGCCGCTCACAGTGCGCCCCAACACATAACCCGCGACGCTAGAAAGGATCGAGACAGCCCCATCAGACTCGATGGTCTTGTTGATCGCCAAAATCAACACCGCCGCAGCGATGACGACGATGGCTATCCCCTCCATCACGAGCCGAAAGTGCCCTTCCTTCCATTCGCCTTTCTTCAAGATGAGCAAGGCCAGCCCATCCACCGCCAACAGAGCGGCCACCGAGAGCACGCCCACCAGCACAGCCAGCAGTGTGGGCTGATCCTCGAAAATTCCGGGCGATTCGGGGACCGTGATGGTGACCGGCGGCGCTGCCTCCGGCGGGGGTTCGATGGTCATCGTCGTCTGCGAGCGGTCTACTTCCACGCCGCCGATAGAGATGCTGGCCGTATTGGCCGCCGTAGTGGATTCGTCTATCTCGCCGATGAGGCGTATCTTGTAAGAAACCATCTTTTCCGCCCCAGGCCCCAGTGGCTCAACCAGCGTCCACTCAACCGCCCCGTCAACCTCGCCTCCGCCGTCGGAAATGTCGCTGACCTCGGCCACCACCCGCTCGTCAAAATCATCACATACCGCCACGTCCGCCGCCTCGACCGAGCCAGCGTTGGAAAAGTGTATGATAAAGCGAAGTGTGTCGCCAGGCTCAATAGCGCCACCGTTTAGATCCTCCCGCTCCCGCTTGACGATCAACTGCGGAGGCAAGGACAAGGAATCTGAAACGGACAAAGGGGTCACGTGCTCGGCGCGGATAGTCGCCTGGCTGCGCACCTTGGTACCCAGTGGCACGACCGATTTGATCGTCGTCTCGTAACTCGCATTGCCGCTGACGCCGGCCGCCACCGTCCCCAAATTCCAGCGCACAATCGCGCCATCCAGTTGACCGTCAGCGGTAACGTTGCCCACCCATTGCACGACCGCCTCATCGAAAGCGGCCTCGAGCACTACGTTGGTCGCCTCAACCATCCCGTTGTTGATGTAGCGAATGGTATAACGCACGGTATCGCCGGGAAAGACTCGGCCCGTCCCCTCGACGCGCTCCCGCTCCATAGATAGCGTCAACTTGGGCGCTTGCACCACCAGTACCACCGTCGCCTGCGCCCCCCCTTCCATATTATCCGCCTGCACAGAGGCAACATTAACCACCTCACTGATACCAGCCTCGAAAGCATCGGTGGCCGTAGCCTCGTAGCTGCCGCTCCACCCCGCGCTGGGCGGCAAGTCTCCCAATCGCCAGGTGATAATGTTCCCATCGTTCTCCCCACTGCCGGTTTCCGCCCCGCCGTCAGAGAGGATCCTGATCGTCGGCAATATCACCTGATCATAATCATCTTGCACTATCACATTGGTAGCAGTGACGCTTCCCGTGTTGCTGATGGTGATGGTAAAACGCACGGTCTGGCCACGAGCGATGGTCTCCTCACCCGCGACTGTCTTGACAATAGTGAGTTGGGGCGCATCCTGTTGCCCGGCAGGTGCAGCCTGGGCAGATCGCAGCCACGATCCCACGGTCAGCAATGCGGCCAATATCGCCGCGCCCAATAGTAAGCGGGAAACTGTGTGCTTATTCACGACAAACCTCCTACTCTAATCTAAATTCGCTTCGCCAATGAGCAAGATCACAGTGAACGCGCTCCCCTGCCCCACCCTGCTCTCGTCCCCATCAATCAAATTATAGCACAACGGCCAAGCGCTGACAATCGGTTATACTCAGCCTACTGCTCAGAGAGGGTTTGTATGCCGTTCAACCAAGCTCACGACAAAGCCTGGGGATGCTCCACTCCTCCCCAATAGTTACGGGTGTCCGTCATTTTCTTGCGAGCCGTGGAACGCGGTCATTGGAGCGCGGCCATCTTGGCTGCATGCGGGCGGGGGAGACGCCCGCGTTCCCAGACAATCATCGGAATGCGATCATTGGAGTCGTAGGGGGACGCCTGCGCTTCCAGGCAAGATCCACTACCCGGCGTAAAAATTTGACGGACACCCAATAGTTACAAGCTCGCTTGACAATCCGTATTATGTGTGGTACTCTCTCGTTTACAAGATAGCGAGTGACAGCGATAGCAAACTGCAAGGAGGCAATATGGCAGAGGGATCCCGTACTGAACGCCTGGTGAGACGGCTACAGGAATTACAGATGAACACTCCAGATGTAGAGGCAACGGCTGTCGTGAGCGTAGATGGGCTTACGATGGCATCTTCTCTACCAGCGGGCATTGAAGAAGACCGAGTCTCCGCAATGTCAGCCGCAATGCTCTCCCTAGGCGAGCGCATTGCCAGCGAACTAGGGCGTGGCATGCTAGACGAAGTGTACGTAAAGGGAGAACACGGATACGTCGTCCTTCGTGCTGTCGGGGAAGAAGCTGTTCTGACTATACTGGCCCGCCAACAGACCAAGCTAGGATTGCTCTTCCTGGATATGCGCCGTGCATCCGAAGACTTGGCTGACATTCTGGCAGCCTAACAAACGAGATACCAGAAGGAGGCCAAAAGTGTCACGAATTGAACCAAGTGGTTATTACTACCCCAACCTGATGGGCCGCATCTACCTCGAAGCAATGGAAGAGATCATGGGGAGAAATGGATTGAACGCCATTTTGAACTTGGCCAGCCTGCCACACTTGATCGACAATTACCCGCCCGCCGATCTGAAGAAAGAGTTCGAGTTTGCGGATTTCTCCGCCCTGAACTGGGCATTGGAGGAAATGTACGGGCCACGTGGGGGACGCGGCTTGCAGTTGCGGGCCGGCCGAGCCGTCTTTGCCCTGGGACTCCAGGGACTGGGTGCCCTATCCGGTGCTGGCGACCTGGCTTTCAAAGTGTTGCCCATGTCCGCCAAGCTCAAGGTCGGCCTCCCCGCCCTGGCAAAGGTTTTCACCCAGGTCAGTGATCAAGTGAGCAAGGTTGAGGACAAGGGAGAGTATTACACTTACACTATGGACCCCTGTCCAGTTTGCTGGGGGCGCACTGCCGACCGACCGATCTGCTTTGCGGGGAAGGGAGTGATAGAAGAAGGACTACACTGGCTCAGTGGCGGCTCCAAGTTCCGAGTAGAAGAGATCGAGTGTGTAGCTATGGGCGGCAAAGTTTGCACATATGCCATTTATAAAGAGCCAATAGGGTAAACGTATTACCGGTGGAGGGCGGAAAGGTGACCACAGTTCCTCGTATTCTCATCGTAGAAGACCAAGTAGACACTGCCGAAATGCTGAC
>QMOE01000030.1 GCA_003648125.1 Chloroflexota bacterium | reverse complement strand
TACAGTCAGCGCGATTTCCAATCGCGGCTACAGCGCGCAAACGCCCCGGAATATTGAAAAGATACAAAAAATCTGTGTGCCCAGTCCGTGTTAATCCGTGTCCTATTTCTCCCCTCTCGTCGGTTTGAGGCGTAGCCTCGTTAGACGCTTACCCTCTGTCTTCTCCGTGCAGGCGATGCCCTGTCGCTCCAACTCTGTCAGCACCGACTCGTAAATCTCGGGCAGTACTGGAATGTGAACACCAGTCAGCGCGATCTGGCCTTCCAGAATCATACGGGCGCCGATGGCTGCCGGCAGCCCCACCGTGCGCTCCATCGCCGTCACCCCATCGGACGAGCCGGTCTCGATCAAAGTCGAGCTAATGCGCTCCTGGTGATCCGGGTATTGGGCCAGAAATTCGTGAACCAGCACCACCAGGTCTCGCTCACCCTCCCGGTAGCCCATCTTGACCAGCATCTGGTCGGCCAGAACGTCCAGCAGCGTCGTCGCTTTGCTAGAGACGGGGGCGTCGTCCAGCAGCCCCAGCCACTCGAACGCTCCCATCACGCCGGAGGTGGGGGAAAGGTTGAGGAAGGTAGCCAGGTCGGCTTTGAGGGCAACGCTCTCTGTTTTGCCGATCAGGTCTGCCATCACCTGCCGGAAGGTCTGACCGGGCAGGTCGGCCCGCTCATCCAGGCCAAAATAGCCCAGTTGGTTCAGTTTTTGCAGCGCGTCGCACCAACCCAGGTTGCGCAGCGTGCCCCGGTACATCGTCTCGGCCTCAGGGATGCCATAGATTTCGATGTAGGGGAGCGAGTTGCGGTTGGGGTAGGCTTCAAAATCGCCCAGCCCCTCGACCCACATCAGGTGATGGGTGGCAAAGAGGCGCGCGTTGGGAACGTCCACAATGTGGCCGTGCTCTTTGTAGCGGGCGCTGTTCCGCCCGGCCAGCACCACCCCGCGCGGACTCCAGGAGAATTTGTACCCCAGGGGATTGTCGTTATCCTCCGGGGCGGGCAGGCCGCCGCAGTAGGAGCGGAAGGATTCAATCTCGCCGCCGCCTTCGTGGACGCGGTTGATGATCCGCATGGCCGACATGTGGTCGATGCCGGGGTCGAGGCCGATCTCGTTGAGCAGGATGACGCCCGCTTTTTTCGCTTCCGCGTCCAGCGCCCGCATCTCGTCGCTGACGTAGCTGGTTGTGACCAGGTGTTTGTGGTGACGAATGCACTGCTCGGCGATCTGGACGTGATAGATGTAGGGCAGCAGGCTGACCGCCAGGTCGGCCCCGGCCACCAGGTCGCCCAACGAGTCACCGTCCTGGGTGATGTCGAACTGGACGGCCTGACCGTGCGGGTGGCCGCCGACCAGCTTTTCCGCTTTGCTGAGCGTGCGGCTGGCGACCGTCACCTGGAATCCGGCCTCGTTGAGCAGGTATTGGACCAGTGGTCTGGCGACCATCCCGGCCCCGAAAACGAGTACGTGTTTCATCTGTTCCTCCGTTGTGGTGAGATTTGTGTTTCTCTGCTTGTGGACAAGTCCTCGTGTCACTTGCGGTTGATCCTTCTATCACGCAATTTACTCCATATTTTACGCAATTGTCTGACCTGATTTCTATTCAAGCCCAAGCCCTGTACCAACAAAACATCATCCGTAATCTCTAGCACAGCATCAATGTTGTTATCGCGGAGTAGTTTGTCAATGTGTTCCAAATCCAGGTGCTCGGCGCCTGCGAGTGGCAGAGGAAGGGCTTCCGCCTCACTGGGTTCAAAAGTTAGCACCCCTCCGCCGTAACTGCGCCCGGTGACCTCGGCAAAGGCAAAGGTGAGGGAATTCAAGAAAGCGGCAGTCACGGCCTCACCGTTGGCGCCATTCAGAAAGCGCACGCGATGGATGGTATCGGTACACACGGCCTGGGCGATGTTGAGCACCAGTTTGGGGTAGGCGTGGACCTGACGGAGCATAAAAGCATCGGGCACCCAAACCGAGGGCACGACGTACCAGCGTTGGCGAATCCGGCACTTGTACCCTTTGTGATAGCCCTGGGTTTCTCCCAGAGCAATGTATTGTCGTAAAGGTTCCGGCAGGTCTGTTGTGGAAAGGGCCGCCGGGGTGAAGAGGAATGCAGGTAGTTGCTCCTCGGCGTTGCTCTGCCAATCGGCTGCGCCGAAAATCGCGCCGGTGAGGTGGGCCGAACGGCTGACAATGCGCTCCAGGTAAGGCTCCAAATCATAACTCTCGACCTGGTTCTGCGCGAGGACAAAAAAGGCGTTGCGTCCGGTTACAATGCCTACATCCACGTCTAAAACCTGGTTGGAAAGGGTGACGCCGGGATGGTCTCGCATTTCGCGCAGTAAGCGGATTTCGTCCGAGTCGAGAAAGTATTGTGTCCATTTCTCCGTCGAATGGTTCATTGGTTTGAGTTCGATTGCATTGAGCCTTGCAAGCGTCAGTGTGTCCAAATCCTCAATGCCGTCCAACTCGATAGTTCGAATGCCATCATTTGAGGTATGGTTGCGCTCTGCTAACAGTAAAACGACTTCTTGCTGAATGTCCTTAAAGAGTAGTTGTTTGAACGTCACTAATGCCACGCGGCTGTAATAGTCGCTGAGGAACTGCCGGGTCTCGGCGGCATAGTTGACCTGGAACAATTCTGCCGGAATGACCATCGCCAGACGGCCATTCTCATTGAGCAACAGGCTTCCCACGACGAGGAAAGGCAACCAGGCATTTGTCAAGCGATTAGGGTGCAAGCCAGCCTGCTCCATCAGGCTGAAGGCTATCTGGCGATGATCTTCTGGGAAATTCTGGTAACGAATAAAGGGAGGATTACCAATCACAGCGTCAAAGTGCTGCCGCTCTTTGAGTACCAGGGTCAGCACCTTCTCACCGAACAGGTCGCATTGACAGTGTGCAAAGAAATCTCCGACGTGGATGGTGTTATTGGCCGTGAGAAAAAGCCCAAGCGACTGTAAACGATGCGCAGCTTGAGCGGCTTCTTGCGAGTCCAACTCGACGCCGTGGAGTTGTTGATTCAGCGTCTCGGAGGCTACGCCAAGCGACTGCAAGCGCCGGGCGGCAGCGACGAGGATATTGCCATCGCCACAACTAGGCTCCAAGACTCTATCGGCGGGCGAACAGATAGCCCAACTTGCCAGAAAGCGGGCTATCGGCTCCGGCGTGTAATAACCCCCGCGCAGTTTTTGATAGGTGGGCTGCGTCATGCTGCATCACCCCCCAATGCCTCGCCATATCCCACAGCGGCTAAATCGGTCGTGGTGATGTTGTAGAGGCCGCCTATCAACGCTTGCACAGCCTGACGTAGTATTTGGGCCTGTTGCGCGGCTTGCTGGCGCTGCGAGGGAACGGTCGCGGTTACTACCCGTTCTGTAGTTTGGATCAAGGTCTTGACCAACTCAACAATTCTGTCGTGCGCGTTCTTTTCTTCGACGTTGGCAAAGTCAATCTGGCGAATGGGCAAGTCTTTGATAAACTGCTTGCCGTGAGACCTGTATCCACCTCGAAAAGCACTGCCGCGTGCCCGCACCATCGCCTCAATGGCCGGGTGAGAAAGCACTGCTTGCAAGTAGTGAATGGAAAGCGCGGTATCTGGCAGAGGGCGCAAGCCATAGTATGGGCCATTGCCACCGCCGGTGAAGGTGATGTCCTGATCGTCATAGGCATAGCGGGCTTCGAGCGACAGTACCGGCCAGATGAGCTTGGGCCTTCCATCGAATTTGGTGAGGCTTTGAGAGCGTCCGTAACGATACCACGTCTCCGGCGTCCTGCCCTGGATACTGCGCCGCTCTAGCGCGACCTTATGGGTGTTGAGGTAAGCCCAACACTCGGGGAAGCGTCCTTGCATCTCGTCAGGCGTGTAGAGCTTGGCGCGCTTATCCTCAATCTCGTAGGGGAAGATGATGCAAGTGTTGGGTTGCGGTTGGCTAAATGCCGGAAGCACAACGTCTTTCAAGCAGGGGCGCAGAATGGCTTTCTCAATGGTCCAGGTCGCTCCCTCAATGTCGGTGAACGTGACTGTGCTGTCAGTTTCTGCGTCAGGCTCGACGATGTAGATTCTATCGGCGCTGGTCTGCACACCGACAAAGATGTTGGCGACTTGCTCAAGTGTGGTAGGATGCGCGGCGCGCAATCGCTCAAAGACCTGGCGGGCGGCAGGCGACACGAACTCCCAAGGAGACTCGTCAAAGTCTGTTGCTTGGTGTGTTTCACACTCGCCCGGTTCCCCACGTCGCCAAGCTGGTAGATTGCTAACGTGATTGACGGTAAAGCTTGGCGTGGGTTGTTTGGCAAGGGCCAAAATGCAGGTATAGGTGGTTCGCTTCTCACCAAAGACCTGCTGCACGCCAAAGTGGACGACCTCGGCAACGTGCTGTCCCTCGGATAGCAACTTGCGGAGCGATTGCCCGGACTTGAGGGTAAAGAATTTGTAGGGTACGATGTAGCCAATCCGCCCGGTGGGTTTGAGCAGAGATAACCCACGCTCAATGAAGAGGTAGTATTTGTCAAAGTTGTCGCTTTGCGCGCAAGTATAGGGAGATTCGTCACTCTGGTAGTATTGCGCCTCGCGGGGGGAATAGCGCACCATATTCTGGATGCGGATGTAGGGGGGATTGCCCACGATGGCGTCAAAACCGCCTTTGGCAAACACGGCAGGGAAAGCGGTTTCCCAATCCAGGGGATTGAGTTGGGCAAAGTGTTCTGCATTGGTCAAGGCATCACTGTCATAGTCAAAGTAGGCACTATCCACCAGGCTATTGCCACATTGGATGTTGGTGTGCAAGTTCGGTAACGCACGGGCGTGATGCTGTTGCCAGTGAGCCGCGATGGATGCGGCGGGCACGTCCTCTAAGACTTGAAGCAGGAGACTAAAGCGCGCGATTTCGACCGCTTGCGGGTCAATGTCTACGCCAAAGATGTGGGTGCAAAGAATACGTTGCCGCTCTGGGAGCGTGAGATACCAGGTGTTTTGAGAGCCCTCGTATATCTTGTCACTGTGGCGTTCGACGCCATCCTGAAGATACCGTGTCAGGTAAGTGTTGAGCAAGTATTCGTAGGCAGCAACCAGGAATATGCCTGAGCCACAAGCGATGTCGGTAAGGCGAAGCTGTGCCAGTTTGTCCAAGTGCTTGTCTTTGCACAACGGCGCAAGCGTCTTTTGGATAATGGCATCCACCACATACTTGGGCGTGGGAACCACCCCACGGGAAGCCGCCGCTTCATCTTTCTCAGTGACAATAACCTGCCCATCATCCACAGTGATTTGCTTGGACAGGAATCGTTCGTAGATTTCACCTAGGATTGCGGCCTCAACTACCGAGAAGGCATAGGGGCTGGCCGGGTAGTAAAGCTCCTGGAATATGCTAATCAAAACCGCGCCGCTAACTCTGATATTCAGCGAAAGCTGGTCATCGATAAAGTCAAACAAACCAGAGTTGTAGCGAGCATCAGCTTGGCGGAATAGAACTTTTAGTTCATCATACGTCTGTACAGCTTGCAGCGTTTGATATTTCTCTAACTCGCGGTCTTCGCAAATCCTCAAGAAAACAATGCGGTTGAGCAACCGCTGCACGAGAAAGTTCAGTTCTGCTTGCGCGAGGGTTGGGTTTTGTTGCGCGATGTCCTGCGCCAGTCGTTCGCGCCATTGCTCAATCTGTCCCAAGAAATACTCGTCAAATGGTTCTGTCCCTTCGCGCTCTTCCTCGATGTCAAACTGTTCATCAAAGCGCCCGGAATACACAGCCTCGCGGGAAAGCTGCGCGTAAATCTCGTCAAACCTGGGGACGTACTCGGTATAGTCGTAGACCTTGAGCCGCGCCACGCGCGCGTCGTCCCCGGCTTGCGGGCGGACGCGGCAATCGTAGATGATGAGCTTGTCAAAGTTGCTCAGTACGGAGATAGGCAAGCGGGCGTTCCAACCATAGCGTCGCACCTGGAAAGCGGGGAGTTTGCTCGTAGTGATAGGCACAGAGGGGCATTTGGCCTCGACAAAGAACTGGCGTTCGGTTCCAAGCCGTAGAGCGTAATCTGGCCTCTTGGTAAAGACTTGGTCGCTGTCCTCAACCTCTATAGTAATCTCGTGGACGACCTCGCGTAAATGTTGCGGGGCCTGTTTCTCGTTGAACACGTCCCAACCAAGCGCCGCTAAAAAGCGATCTAGAAAATCAACACGAAGCTGAGTCTCATTATAGCCAGAATGAGATCCAGTGTATGCAGCGTGGTGATAGGCAAATCTATCAACCAGTTCTTTTACTCGTTGTAACGCCGTTCCCTTGTCCATTTAGAGCAAACGTTCTCCTCCCTTGCACCATTTTACACGATCTTGAGGTTTTGCACATCTTCCAGTTCTCAAATAGGCGCAGTATTATTGCGCCTATCTCGCTAATTCGCGCTACGTGCCCAACTACCTCAACCCACTGACGCACTCCTCCAGGTAGCGATATTCAGGCGTCAACTCGCCCCGGTGGACGATGACGGCTCGCTTGATTTCGGGCGGCAGGGCCAGTTCCTCGAACGGGACCGAGTAATCCGCCTGGGCGATGGCGGGGACGTACTCCATCAGCACCCCGCTAAAGTATTCCGAGGCGTCGCGCGGCAACTCGCTGGGCAGAATATCCACGGCCATGACCAAAAGCCCCTCTCCCTCGAACCCTGCGGTCGCGTGGTCGCCGAATGGATCGTAGACGAAAACCGGCTCGCCCGGCTCGGTGCATTTGACCGTGCTCTCGATGGCCCCCTCGATATCGCAACTGATGTCGCCGATGACCTGCAAACGCGGTTCCCCTGCCCTAAATAGTTCCCGCAGATCCGCTTTCGTCACCAGGCGCGGGTATCTGGCCTCCCAGTAGGTGCAGTTGACCAGCGTGGTCAGATGGGGCAAGTAGGTGTTGAATTTGCCACGATACTTTTCCGGGTGGTCGTAATAGTCCTGCAACTCGAACCCGTGCTCCGGCGAGACAGGCTCGACCGTGTGCTCCTCCTTGAACACCACCTTGTACACCGCATTGCAAGCATAGTCGGTGGATTGGGCCACGGCGGTCACCTGGCGCGGCTCAATCTCCTGCACCGGCAAGAGCTTTATAATCTCGTCGGCTCCGCGAAAGACGTTGCCGTAGCCGGCAAAGCCGCAGATGAAGGGCGTGATCTGCTCCGGCAGCCCCTCCCGCGCGATCCGCTCCCCGACCGCCGCTACCGCTGCCTTCGCTGCGGATAGATTGTGATAGTGGCGCGTCTGGCGCAGGTCGGTGAACGGGTTGGGGATGCCGCGTCGTTCCAACCGCCGGCCGAGCGCCCACAGTGTGTTGATCATCCCCGCCTGCCCAGCCTGGCGACCGAAAAAAATCAGCCGCCGGCCTTTCTCGTCGGTCACTTTTTCATAGTCAATCAACGTGCATCCCAACTCGAGCATTTTCTTGAGCATGGGCATGTTGTACAGTTGCCCTTTGATGACGTGAGCAAAGAAAACATAAGCGTGATTCGGCTGGAATAACCGAGGGGGAATCTCTTTGACGCCGAAAATGACCGGGCAGGGGGAGAGGTCTTGCTCGATCCGCACGCCGGCCCGCGCGAACTCTTTCTCTCGGAAGACACGAATTTCTGAGGGTTGCACCCATACCTGGATGCCGTGCTTTTCTTGCAGTTGGCGGGCGTGCTCCGGAATGATGGGTACGCGCCGCTCCCAAATACTTTTATCTTCACGACGAATTCCGATCCGCATATTCATCACTTGCCTTTCTCTGGATTCACGGCTGTTCTCCGCCGTGTTTGCGCTGTATTTCAAGTATACGCATAAATGCGACCTGGACAAGTGAAGATTGGCAGTATTTTCACTGCAACTTGACCATTGCCCGTTCCTGCGTTACACTTGCTCCCCTACGGGGTTTTTGTGATATGCAACATCAATTTGAATTTCATCCGCCCAACTTTATCCTGCTCATGCTCCTGGCCCTGGGCGTTGTGCTCGTGGGCGCAGGCTGCGCTCCCCTCACCACCCCCGCACTGACCCAGACGTCAACCTGCACCCCTGCGCCGACTGCCACGCTCACACCGACTACCACTCCAACCGTCACTCCCTCCCCCACCCCACCGCCGACCGACACCCCCACTTTTACTCCAACCCCCATCCCCTCCCCGACCCCGCTGCCCACAGACACGCCGCTTCCCATCGCCACCGCCGTCCCGCCGACCCCAACACCGGCCGCTTTCTCCCCCGCCCCCCCGCCGGGGCGCGAGTTCGCCACGTTGGACGAGTTCTGGGCCGGGAGCGCCGAGTGGGTGCTGGAAGCATACGACGTGGGCTTGCCCGTGGGCGAATCGGACACCGTCTACCGAGGCGGGGCCGAGTTCTGGTCTTACTTGCACGCCAGCTATCAGTCGGCCGGAGTGGTGGATTCGTGCGGCGATCCGGTCCCCTTCCCCGGCTGCATCACGCTGTGGAAAAGCCACGACGGGGGACTCGGCTTTGCGCTGGAGAACCCCGTCTGCCTCTTTCCCTGCCGCACCTGCCCTTGCGCCCCCGCCGACCATACCCAGCAGCAGCAGTACCCGCGCGTCTTTTTCGCTGCCGGCCGGGCTTATATAGTCTATGAGTGGGGAGCAGGCGCTTTTATGCGCACCTCCGCCGACGGGGTCAACTGGTCGGCCGAGGCGCACGTGCCCGGCACGGGGCAATGGCAGGCCGAACCCGGAACGTGCGCCGAGGCGGAATCTATCGGCGAGCACCCCAACATCTATAACGAGACCGAGTACGGGAATTGCCTGGTGGGCGCGCCGCCAGGTATCTACGTCGAGGGGAACCTGCTCTACGTTTTTGTCGGGCTGGGGCGAGATCCGGGGCACATGGGCTGCTACGTGGGCGATAAACATGCCGCAGCCGGGGGCTTGCACAAGTGTGCCTCAAATCCGCTCTTTGGGGCGGAGATGGGGTACGGGCCGGTGGACACGCTGGGGGCGGAGGCCAATCCCTATTTCGAGTTCCGCACCATCTCCTCGGCCGATGTGGTGCGGGTGGGCGACCACTATTACATGGCCTACGAGGGCGTGCGCGGCCCCAGCAACCCCGCCGTCGTGGACGATCAGTTCGGGCTGGGGTTCGCCCGCAGCGCGGGCCTGGCGATTGATGGCCCGTGGGACAGGTACCCCGGCAACCCGGTGATTATGGGACTGGTGAACAACTGGGGCATCGGCCACGGGGACATGGTCATCGTCGGCCCGGCGACCTATCTCTACACTGCCACCTCGGCTGCCACACGCGGGCGGTACGTGCTGGTGCGCAGGTAAGGCAAAACTTGCAATTCCCGTTATGGGTGAAAAGTCAGGTCGTAGCCGCGATTTCGCAATCGCGCAGGGTGCTTTACGTGGGAAAACAGACGCGATTTGGAAATCGCGGCTACAAAACGGGAATTGCTGCAAAACCTAGAGCTTTTCGCCGGCCCGATGGCGGTAGTGGAGGAGTTCAGAGGGGAGAAAAAAGTAAAGGCAGGTCAGCCCGGCGATCACCCCGCCCAGGTGGGCAAACGAACCGATGAGGCTATAGATGAACCCCAGCGCCTCGGCCTGCTGTTCCAGCCACCCGCGCACGATGTCTCCGGTCACGGTGTAGAGAATAAACACCCAGGCCGGCATTTGCAGTGTGAAAGGTATGGGAATGACCGCCAGCATCACGAACGTGCGGATGCGCTCATCGGGGTAGAGAAACAGATAAGCAGCTACGATTCCCATAATCGCTCCGCTGGCTCCCAGACACGGTATTGTTCCTTGAGTGAAGGGCAGAGCCACGTTGCCTATCACACTGACCGTGCTGGATACAAACACACAGACCAGGTAGAAAATCCCAAACTTTAATGAGCCTAGCACGTCCTCCAACTTGCGTCCAAAGAACCAGAGGAAGAGCATGTTGCCTATCAGGTGCGCCCAACTGGCGTGCAGGAATGCGCTCGTGATCATGCTCAGCGCCCCCAGCCCCTCGCCTTCGAGTATGGCGGTCGGGAGGAGCATCAGGTTCATACTCAGCGCGCTCCAGGCCTCTTCGCCAATCCAGCGGGGCAGCAGATAGTAAAACGAGGCATGGATGGCCGTGTTGAGCAGGACCAACCCCAACGTCATATAGGGAAAGCCGCGGTAGCGTCCCCGGTGGTCTTGGATTGGCAGCAGGAAGACGAGTGAGAATAAATAATCCAACGCCAGAAACAAAAGTGTCAACGCCATTGCTCTTCCTGGGTGTCCGTCAAATCTGCAACCTCTCAGGTAGTGTCATTGCGAGAAGCGGAGCGACGAAGCAATCTCCTATTTCATGGTCATTGTAAGCGGGAGATTGCTTCGCTTCGCTCGCAATGACAAGCCCTGAGGCGATTCTTGGTTCATTCCGGATGTCCCCCGAACGCTTGCTCAAATTTTTGTGCCTGGTAGTGGGTCTTGCCTGAAAGCGCGGGCGTCCCTGCCGAGGTAGGGGCGAGGCAGTGCTCGCCCTTACTCTATGACGCGCACCTGATCTCCCTATATCTTGCCCAGGATCAGGCCCAGTGCGGCGGCCCACAACAACATGCCTGACAGTCCCACCAGGGCTTTTCGTCCGCGCCCTGCCACGCCAGCCTCGCCAAAGAGGGAGCACATTGCCGGATTGCGAGTGACTTCGGTGGCGCAGACCCACAGGTAAGCGCCTCCCGTCGCCGCTATCAGCGCAACCCACGCCAGCAGGCTGATCTCCCACGGGACCAACCTGGCGTTGACCAGTGCCGCCAGCGCCGGGGAGATCATCAACCCGGCCATCAAGCGTAGCGTCTCACCCCAGCCCTGGGCTTGTTTGGGCATAGGGGGGCGTAGTTTGAGCAACGCGCAGCGGGCGTCTCGCCCAAGCAGCGAATCGGGGGAAGCGGACTTGGCGGCCTGCTCGCAATGCTGGATCGCCCGTTGCCCCTGCCCCT
>QMOE01000029.1 GCA_003648125.1 Chloroflexota bacterium | reverse complement strand
TCAGTACAAGGGTTTCGATACGCCTTCGGCTACTCAACCAGCGGTCGCTAGCCTTAGGTTGACGCGCATGGGTAAGAAACCCGCCCTACAGATTCGCGCCCCGAAATATTGAGATGATACGAAGATTGCTTCGTCGCTCCGCTTCTCGCAATGACACTAACTTGATGACATTGGCTTTTGCGGTATTGCCTCTATTCCTTTGGGAGTTATTATCAAAACATCCCCCCTCTTGATGCCAACACTGAGAGGGGTTTCGTCGTCGCCTATCAGTTTGTTCTTGAGCCTGAAGCAATACTTTTGCTTGGGCAGGTCGAGCAGATTCACCAACTCTGAAATAATTCTTCCCATTGGGTAGTAAGCCTGAACCTCGAACGCGGAACGACGGTGACCATCTGGGAGAAGGGCTGTTATAGTCAGCGGATGGTCCCAAGTGCTCAGATACGCCGGCGGGGCTACATCGGGGATTTCGATCTTCGAGATGGGGGGCAGTTGATCGGTGTCGTGGGCAACTTGATCAGTTTGCTCTGGAGGCAGAGGGCGATTGTCCCAAATCAGGAATCGCGCCCCGGGTATCCTGATGGTATCGTTAGGATTGATCTCGATCTTTCTGTTTGGAGACAGGCGCGTACCATTGAGGAACGTGCCATTCTTGCTGCACAAGTCCTCGACAAAGTATTTCCCAGTTCGCCCTTTCAGTATGTGCAAGTGGTGAGAGGATACGCTTTGATTCTCTATGACCACGTCGCAGTCGGGGTCTCTTCCAAACAGCAATCCTTTCTCAGGAACGATGCGCTTCGAGATGTGCTTTTGCCCCTTGTATTGCACCACCTGAACTCGGCCCTGGATCGCCTCACGTGCCTGTGTAGACTGTGAGACGTGCTCTATCCAGTCATCGAGTTGCATCCAGAAGGGTAGAGATAGCATCGAGGTCTTGTCACTTTTGACGGACAACCCTGGCATAATTCTGTCGAGAAAGGTCCCCAGGGTTTCTGTCAGGCGACTTTCGAGATCGGCGAGCGTCGCGTACTCGATCCTATCAACCCCCTGCAGGTTTGATGGCACAGAGTCATGATTTTTCTTGGATAGCAGTATCCAGGGTACTCGGCTCCCGATGGCGATACCCAAGGCGAGGAAGCTGTTTTCATCGGACAACTCTCCCAGGTGACAAAGCACGAACTGGGATGCCAGCACTTTCCCGCGCACGTCGCATAACCGTGGCCCAGAGGAGCGATCTGTCAGGTAGACTGGGTAGAGGTGGTATTCGGCCAGGCGTGGCGTGAGCGATTGCATCAGTCCTCGCCATAGCAGTTTAGACCTGTTGAGCACCAGGTAAGAATTCTCGTTCGGCGGGGTTGACATGTTATCGCAGACGCGGTGGCAAAAGTGGCAGTAATCCGGCCCTGTGGATCGTGTTGCGGGGGGAAAGCCCTGATCGCGCAGATTGGAGAGTTTAATCTCTAGGTCCGAGTGATCGGCATACGTAATCACGTCGCGCCATTTTAGCACGGGAGGAAGAGCCGTCTGCTCCCTGGCTGTGGCAATCATGGGCTGGTTGAGACCCAAAGCTATTCCCATCTCGATGTACGCATTGGGACTCGCCGATGAGAGGTCAAAGATGCCAAAACTGGTTGAAAGAATCTCCTGACATATATCCAAAAGTAGCGGCTGGCCCGCTAAGCCTTTGTCGGCGCTCTTGCCGGCATAGTAGAACTCGCTTTCCAGGGGAAAGACACTGGCGATGACTTTCCTGAAACTCTCTACGTCTTTCGAGTGTTGGGGGCGTGCCGCTCTCCGAGGCTGGGGGAACTCGGTCTTATCGCCGGTTTCCGGTTTTAGCTGTGCCAATGCTTGTTTAGCATCTTGGTTCTGTGGATCGAGCTGCAGGGTTTTTTCGAGGCAGTATCGCTGTTGCTCTTGTGTCTCAACGACGCTGGCGAGCCAGAACCACCCGCTGGCTGATCCGGGATCGTCTCTCACAACCTGGCTCAGGACATTTCTAGCCTCTACGTTTTTCCCTGCGACGGCCAGGGCTATGCCTCTACGAAGTTGGTTCTCAAGCATACAGTTGTTCCTCTGTCTTTTTGGGATGACAGCGCGGATAACAGTCGGGGTGGCTTCAACCCGCTCGCGCATAACTATATCACGAACTCGTCACAGGGCAAGCAGATTTACCTTTATCTGTCCAGAGTGAACAGCGCCACGCTCTCGACGTGGTACGTCTGGGGGAACATGTCCACCGGCTGCACCTCGACCAACCGGTATCCGGCGCGGGCCAGTCGCTTGGCGTCGCGGGCCAGCGTGGCCGGGTCGCAGGAGACGTAGACCAGACGGGCGGGCCGCCGCTCTACCAGCGCGTCGAGCGCAAAGCGGTCCACCCCGGCGCGGGGCGGATCCATCACGGCCGCGTCCAGAGATACGTCCAGATCGGGCAGCACCGCCTCGACCGGCCCCTCGATGACCTCCACGTTATCGAACTCGGCCGTGTTCTCCAGCAGGTCAGCGACGGCGGCGGGGGACGACTCGATGCCGACGACCAGCCCGGCCCGCTCGGCCAGGTGCGTGGCGAACAACCCCACGCCGCAGTAAGCGTCGAGCACCGTCTCGCCCCCTTGCAGATCGAGGTACTCTAGCGCCAACCGCACCAGTTGACCAGCCTGGGGGGTGTTGACCTGGAAGAAGGAGGGGGCCGAGATGCGGTAGCTGCGGCCGGCGACGTTCTCTGTGATGTGGTTGCTGCCGATCAGGTTGGCGTGCCGCCCGTCGGAGAGGAGCAGGACGCAGGAGACGGGCAGGTCAATCTCGAGCGCGGGCGGCAGGTCGTCCACCATCTCAAAGAGGAGCATGCGGTCGCCGCTGGCCGTGCCCGCCCGCAGCGAGAGGCGAGCCAGCCCCTCAAAATCCAGGTCGAGCGCGGCGTAGAGGTCGGCCAGAAGCGGGTGGAGGATGGGGCACTCGTCTACAGCGACCACATCGTGGCTGGCGGCAGCCTGAAAGCCAAGTCCGCCTGCGGGCGCGGGATGGAACTGAGCGTGGTTGCGGTAGGCCCAGCCGGAGCCATCGGGCAAGGTGGGGCGGACGATGGGAGCGGCGATCTTGCCGATGCGCGCCAGTTGGTCGGCCACGATCTCGGCTTTGAAGCGCAGTTGGGCGGGGTAGGCGATGTGTTGCCACTGGCAGCCACCGCAGCCCGCGAGGCCAAAGTAGGGGCAGGCAGGCGCGACCCTGTCGGGGGAAGGCTCCAGCACCTCGACCAGGCGGGCGAACCCGTAGCGACCCTTGTCCTCGGTGATCACGACGCGCGCCGTCTCGCCGGGCAGCGCATAGGGGACAAAGATGACCCGCCCCTCGTGCCGCCCCAGCGCCGCACCGCCGTGAGCGATGCTGGTCAATTGGAGTGTGAACGTATCCATTTTGGTCTCTCCCGATATTGCTTCCGCGCCACGAACCAAATCCCCACCAGCACCGCCAATCCGACGACGGAGAATAGCGTGCCGATCCAAAGCGCCTGACCGTCCATCCCCATCAGCAGCAAAATGGGCAACGCCAGTGTACTGGGGACGGCAAAGGTCAGCGCGCCGGCCAGGCCACCGATAAAGTTGACCCACCACAGCCAGGCCTCATAGTTCTCAGGCTGCGCGAGTTTCAAGTACAGGCTGTAGATCAACAGGATCAGGATGAGAGCGCCCAGGCACAAAAATGGGATGCCGATGATGAGAAATATCTCTTCGGCCTCCACGCCCACTGCTGTGAACGCGCCTCCCACCAGGATAAAGAGTAGAGCGGCGATCCAGAAGGCGGCGGCGCCTTTGAGTTCATGATACCAGTTATTTTCGTGCATGATAGATTCTCCTGCGTGCTCGGGCAAAGCGCTCACCCAACCACGCCGCTGGCGAGCAGCACGGTGACGGTCGCCAGGAACCAGTGGATCAGGAACGGATACAGAAAGGAGCGGGTGCGCCAGGCGATGTAGCCGAACGCACTGCCGCCAAAGATGCAACTCAGTGTCTCTAGCTCCGGCTTGCCGACGTGGGCGATGGTAAAAGGAACGGCCTGGAGCAGGATGGCATACGGGCCGCAGACTGGGTAGAGCGCAAAGAGCAACCAGCCTCGGAATAGAAATTCCCAGCCAAAGAGGTCCAGCCCGGTGTCGAGCGCCAGTGGGATGGCGGTGTTGCTCCGGTGGCCGTAATAACTCGCAAAGTCACCACTGCGGGCCACAAACAGCATCACTAGCGTCATCACGCCGCAACCCAGCACCGTGATCGCCAGCCCCGCCTTCCAATCCCCCAACTGAAATCCGTAGCGGGCGGGTGACTCGCGGAACAGGATCACGATAACCAGCAGCGGCACGACCAGGTATAGGAGCAGTCGGTCGTAAGCCTTGTGGGCAAAGATGCGGTGGTAGTGATCCACTACCAGCGCCAGTGTGGAGATGATGATGACGACGACGGGCTTCCAGTCCATGCCGAGTTCTTTGAGACGCATTGGGGTGTTCCTCGTTTCCTACCGCTCCCCCCGCGCCTCGGCGTCGAATCGCTCAAAGAAGGCGACCATGTAGGCGTGGCGCTCCTCGGCGATGGCGCGGCCGGTTGAGGTGTAGAGCCGGTCTTTGAGGCGCGATAGCTTGACTACAAACTCGTGTACCGGCGTGTGCGCGTCTGGGTCGTCTCCTTTTTCCATCCAGCGGGCCGCGTCCACTTCCTCGATGGGCGCCCATAGTCGCTGCCCGCGCGCGCCGCCGTAGGCAAAGGCCCGCGCCACTCCCATCGCGCCGATGGCGTCCAGTTTGTCGGCATCAAAGAGTACCTGCGCCTCCAGCGTCTCCGGCCGCGTGCCGGTGCGGAAGCGGTGGGCGGCGATGGCGTGGCTGACGGCTTGCACTTTGTCAGCCGGGTGCCCGGCCAGTATCTCCCACACCTGCTCGGCGCCAAAGGCGGCGTGATCGCGCCCGGCGGCCTCGTCCATTGCTCGTCCCATGTCGTGCAGCAACGTCGCCGCCCGAACGATCTCGAGATCGGCCCCCTCGGCCCGCCCGATGCGTTCGGCCAACGCCAGCACGCGCAGCACGTGGTCAAAGTCGTGTATCGCGTCGGCGCCTTCGTAATAGCGGCGTGCCTCGGTGATGGTTATCATACGTGTGTCTCCTCCACTACCTGGTCTACCACGGCCATAAAGTCCCCCGTCCGGCGATAGACGGCGAGTTGGCGGTCGGCGCTGGTGCCCTGGCTCAGGATGGTGTGGACGTATTCGATCTCCGCCCGGCTGCCCAGTTCGTCCACCACGTCGTCTATCCAGGCCAAAAGTTCTTTTATCAGCGTGGGGAACGATACCTCTTTTGTTTTGCCAAAGTCAATCAATTTTCCCTCGATGCCATAGCGCACGGCGCGCCATTTGTTTTCGTCGAGGAGATGTCTGGGGTACAAGCGCCAGCTTTGATTGGCCTGCCGCAGTTGTATCAGTTTGGCGACGATGGCTTGTACCAGCGCCGCGATGCACAAAGTCTCTTCCGTACGGGTACACATATCGGGGATGCGTACTTCCAGGGTGGGGAATTTTTCGCTGGGACGCGCGTCCCACCAGATGTGAGTCGGCGCGTCAATGCTGCCCGTCGCCAGCAATGTGTCCATATAGTGGCGGTAGTCGGCGTAGGAATCAAAAAAGGGCGGGAGACCGGTGCGGGGCAGGCTCTCGAAAACGACGCTGCGGTAGGATTTCAACCCGGTGTCGCGGCCGTGCCAGAAAGGGGAACTGGTCGAAAGGGCGTGCAGGTGGGGCAGAAAGTAACGCAGTTGGTTCATCACCTCTATCAGCAGTTCTCGGTCCTCGATGCCGATGTGGACGTGCATGCCGAAAATCAACAGCCGCCGGCCCACGTCTTGCAGAAAGCGGGCCAGCTCGGGGTAGCGGCCAAAGGGGGAGATCGCCTGGTGCTCCCAGAGCGAGAAGGGGTGCGTACCTGCCGCCGCGACCCATAGTCCCTCTCGTTCGGCCAGTTCCCAGATCGAGTGGCGCATACGGGTCAACTCGCGGCGTGCTTCCTGGATGTTTTGGCAAATGCGGGTACCGACCTCTACCTGCGATTGCATGAACTCGGGATGAATTTGGTCGGGCAGCACGGTCTGGCCTTGTTCGAGAAATCGCTGCACGTAGGAGCGCAGCTCCCGCGTGACCGGGTCTATGATCTGGTATTCCTCTTCGATACCGATGGTTAGTGAGGGAATGGACATGTCTCTAACAGCGTGTCGTTCGCTGTTTTGACGATCTATTAGGATTCCCCGCCTGGCGGATGCGGAGTGACTTTGCTAGAAAGTGGACTGTGATACGCGTGCAAGTGTTGAAAAAATCTGATTATCCAAATCGGGTGCAGCGATTTGTTATACGGCGCATTTCTATCAGTCGTCTGGTTTTGCGAGCCAAAATTCTTGAACCTGTTTGAAATAGCCAATTCTATCGTTGATCTTGGCGATTTCTTTCGGATAGAACTCGAGGAGAACATCACATAGTTCGAGCATCCACTTCTTACGCGGGTATTGGGGGTTGATAGTGATATAGTTTGAATTTGCGATCTGAATCTGTCCCCATCCAAGTGCGCCGATGGTGAGACAGTCCCATCCCAAAAACTCGATAGGTACAAACCTGACGTTTGTGACGATTGCTTGTGTCGCTTCCAAATGATAGCTGGCCATGAGCAAAACAAAGTAATTGGCGTCGTCTTCGTAGAATCGAGCAAGCCTATGAACCGACGTCAAATTGGGCATATTAAACTTTGTGTCAGTGCGATGTGTTTTGACATCAACCATGTAGTAGAGGTCGTCAATATCTGTGAATGCAAGATCAGCCATTGCCCGCCTGGCGAAAGTAGCCGAATACTCTTTGCAGGTTTCGCCAAGTATGGTCTCGAAAGAATCTCCTAGGATAGCCTCAATTGCATCCCCTGCAGCTCGTGTGCTGCTGGCTGTGCTCGAAGAAAGAAACTCCTCGTGAGAGTTAAGCAATTCCTGCACTCTTGTTTCGATGTCTTTGTAGGCATCGGTATAGAATATCGAGCTTTTCACTGAGCACTCCTATTTTCTATTCAGTCTGGAATAGCGAAGGTTGCAAATTCCTGGCTTGTGGTTTTGACTGTTTGTGACTCTTTTGGTCTGCCAGAGTATTTCTTTCCCAGAAAACGCCGCCTGTGTAGCCCTGGATGTCTTGACCCCTTTCAACCATTTCTAACCGTCGTTCTGCAAGACAACAATAGAACTCGTCTATTTCGACCCCGATATAGTGACGCCTTAGCTTCTTTGCAACGACCGAGGTTGTTCCAGACCCTAAAAAGGGATCAAGTACAATATCACCCTCATTCGAGCTCGCAAGTATAATCTTGGCAAGCATCTTTTCTGGTTTCTGCGTAGGATGATCTGTGTTTTCGGGCATTGACCAGAACGGCACAGTAAGGTCTGTCCAGATATTCGAAGGATGAGTCAAGCGGAAGCGACCATTCTCTGATTCATTCCAGTCTTTGGGTTTCCCCTTGCGATCTGTGTAAGGGGCAATAACATGTCGCTTGAGTTTAACATCCTCTACATTGAATGTATAATCATTGGAGATTGTACAAAACCAAATATCTTCCGAGCAGTTCTTCCAGTTGGTTTTTGCTCCTCTTCCTTTCTCTCTTTCCCAAGTGATACGATTGCGAACGATAAATAGCTTATCGACTACTCGGTGAATTGCTGTTGAAGAACGCCAATCGCCACAGATATATATGGACGCAGTAGGCTTCAGAACTCGGACAAGCCTTCCCAGCCAGGATTCTAGCCACTGTTCATATTCAAGCAAGGACATTTGGGTAAATGAGTGGTTATTGAAGGATTTTGACAGGTTGTAGGGAGGATCAGCAAACAAAAGATCGACCGAATAATCTGGTAGCCAGTCAACTAGCTCAAATACATCTTGACAAATCGTGCGATCAATAATCTCGTGCAGCGTCACGGGACCACTTAACTGGATGAGGCTTGAGCAATAAAACTGCTGTTCAGATTCAGTCAACGTAATAGTTCTATTTCTCGGCGCCCGTTTTTTTCTCTTTTTAGCCAATGCAATACTACCTCCAAGCAATCAGAGAGCGCCAAACCTATTCTATACTACTAACTGGAATCGCCGCACGGTTTCGGTGAAAAGTTGGTGCGGCGTTTTCGACGGTTGAGTGGGCAGGGAGTGTTTCAGTTTGAGGGCAGAGATTACGTGGTTGTAATCTGTTTTGGGTATGAGGAGCATCACTACCCTTGTATCCGGCAGTGGCACGGTCATTGGTTCGCCAGACTTTATGACTTGCTCGGCTAGATTAGCTATAGGGATGGCTTCTCCTTGAACGCTGGGATATTCCATATTTTTGCTCCCTGGTGAACGGTTACTGTGCTATTATAACTACCTTCTACATCAGCGTCAAATGCTCTCCGGCGGAAATTAAACCAGGTGTGAACCGGCACGCAGAGCTAGGGGAAATAGTCCATCAATGGAACGTCTTTCATTGCTTCTTTCAAGTAACCGCTGATCTCAGAACGTGGCATATCCGTCAAAGGATGTTGAAAGCCCATTCTGTAGTTGAGGATTTGAGCAATCTCTTGGGGCCAGTATGCCATACTCATTTGGACAATATCGCCGTCTATCTCACGGGCTATATCTTTGATCCTGCTGCCCCGTCCTATCCGATCAACAACGATAATGGTTGCCATATACCATGTAGATCGTCCTAACTCTATCTCACGGGTAAAGCGCGAGACTTTGTCCAATGAGATTTCCGGGTTTCCTCGACCAATGAATCCTATGTCGAACCTGGCCCCCTGTCCCGCCCTCCAAAGGACTGTTGCATCACTTTCTCTTCCTTCTCCATGTGATGACAGCCAAAACTCGCGCTCAAACCGTCTAGGGCCATCCGAGCCTGTAAAGCGAAAGCCTAGAATGTGCAACAGTGAACCGAGGACTAATCGCTCAAACAGTTTACCATATATGGACTTTTCCGATCCACGTATGGTCAGTGTCTGCGCTCCCACTGCGCTGAGCAAGTAAACCATAAACTTCCAACTGAGAGTTATACCAATCTCATCACTTGTGTGTATTTCACCACCGAGATCGCCAAATTCGGCTACACTTTCACGGATGACCTGCTCACACACTGAAACATAGCGTTCTCGATACTCTGCTAACAGACTGGCATCATCGCGGAGAACATTCTGGCTTGCTTTGCCTGTCAGTCCCAACGCCCACTGCGTGACCCACCGCTCGGATTTAGAGAGACGACCGCTTTTGAGGATTCTCGCAGCAATGGCTGGGAGCCGCTCGACAAAGTCTGGTTGAACCCGAGTTCCCTCAAGAAACATAGCAACCATGGCTGCATTTAGAACTGCCAATCTGCGGCGGGTCAGCATCTCGGTTGAATCCCTTAGATTTTTACCTGATAGAACGTCAAATACCACCGTCCTGACGGTATCTATACCCATTCTGCTAATCAATTCAGAGCCACTGGCATCAAGCAAGTTTACGGCTTTGTCACTCATAAGAGCGACTAGGCTCGTGATCTGGTGAGAATTTGACTGTTCCATTGGCTATTTCTTCCTCTGATTTAGCTTACAAAAGCATATCGTCAACAGAAATGGGGGGGCAATCAATGAGAAAAACGTCCTGCGCCTCTTTTTTACCCAACCACCTTTTGGCTCTGCGGCAAATCTCCTGTGTATATTCTGGGTTTATCTCAACCAACACAAAGCGCCGGCCGAGTTTTGTCGCAGATTGTCCAACAGTACCGATACCGGCGAATGGGTCGAGAACAACGTCATCTATGAAGGAATAGTACATTATGACCTTTGTCGCAAGCTCTTCGGGGAATATAGCCGGGTGCTTTTTGTCGTAAGCGGGTTGGATGCGCCAGATATTTGTGGTTTCGTATGCATCAGGTACTTGCGATGCCTGCACCAGTTTCTGGTTGGGATGCGCTCGAATGTTCCAATCTATCAAACGATCGGTGTGCTTTCGATAGACAAGAACGTATTCTGTGACAGGAACCGTTTTATATTGAAGTGGATTTCTATCAGCGGCAAATCTACGACCCCGTCCTGTTGCCCACCCTGCCCCTTCAGGTTTCTCCCAGATGATGTCATCAATAAAATCAAACCCCTCTTCAATGAACAACCTGTGCATATCAAATGGCACGGCTATTCTTTTTGACGACTCGCTCCTGCTGGCACGACGTATCAAGATGGGCGAGACGTTCATTACAAAGAATCGCCCCTCATTCAGTACCCGATGACAGAGTTGAATCACCTTACGTATCTTTAAGAGATATTCTTCGTACGTAATGTACTCTGTGTATTCGGGTCTCGCGTTGTAGTATGGAGGCGACGTAAATACGAGATCAACAGATTCTTCTGGAAACTGTTGTAAAATATCCTCAGCGTCTCCACAGGCTATTGTATTTCTCAGAGACGAGACCTTGTATTGTCTGTTCCTTGGTCTTTGCTCTTGCCTGCCCCCTTTTCTCTTCAGCAGACGTTTTTCGAGCACATCTTTCGAAGTCGTTTTGTCCTCGAAAATCAGAGAGGTGCGCGCATCAATGACCACTTCACCTAGTCGGCCATTTTGCCCTCTTCTCACCAGTGGAACACGCCACACGTGATATCTGTCGTCTACTTCTGGCAAGCCAAAGTCTACAGCTTTGTCGAATTCTATACTCTCCAACCAGGTTGTGGCTATATCACGCGCATCTTCGACTGTGAGGACATCATAGTCCCTCTGTTCTGCAACTGTTTGGTTCATACAAGTCATTCCCCCATAGCAGTGATTCAAATGAACCTGACAGCTCATTACCTAACTGGAGTCTGGCAAATTTTCAGAATGCCCACATCTTGGGGTAGGCAACAATAAAGGCGCTAGATATGGGGGTTCGTAGTAGCGGCTTTAGCCGCTTTTGAGCCTTTTGGACGGCTGAAGCC
>QMOE01000028.1 GCA_003648125.1 Chloroflexota bacterium | reverse complement strand
TATGTGTTCCGCTGATGCACGAGAACCACCCCGTCGGCACGCTGCACGTCTACGCAACCGCCCCCGCGCGCTTCGGCGAGGAGGATGTAGCCCTGCTGATGCCGTTAGCCAACCTGGGTGCGGCGGCTGTGGTGGCCACCCGTGCGCTGACGGCGCTGGAGGCTATGGAGGCCAGCAAGGCTCAGTTTATCCGCGTCGCAACCCACGAACTGCGCTCTCCCGTCACCGCCGCGCAGTCACTGGTACGGAGTGTGCTCAAGGGGTACGCCGGTGAATTGACCGAGAAGCAGACCGAGTTGCTGGGTCGCATCAGCCGCCGCCTCGATTTCCTGGAGAGCCTGGTCAACGATCTCTTGGACCTGGCGGCGGGCAAGGCTGCCGGGCCGGAGGAAGAAGAACCGGTCTTGCTCAACGGGTCCGTTGGACGGGCGGTGTTGCTCCTGCAACCCCGCGCTGAGGAGAAAGGTGTCGCTCTGACGCTGCGACCCTGCCCGGATAGGCTGGTGGTATGGGGAACGGAGAGCGGCCTGGACCGCGTTTTCGTCAACCTGGTGGGGAACGCGGTCAAGTACACCCCCTCCGGTGGCAGCGTCACGGTCGCCTTGCACTCAGAGGGGGACCAGGTGCGGGTGACTGTCGCCGACACCGGCATCGGCATCCCGGAGGAAGCGCTGCCTCACCTGTTCGAAGAGTTCTACCGCGCTCCCAACGCCAGGGCGTCGGACGAGGTCGGCACGGGGCTGGGGCTGGCGATTGTGCAAGACCTGGTGGAGCGGTATGGCGGGCGCATCGAGGTGCAGAGCAGGGTGGGGCAGGGAACCAAGTTCATTGTGATTTTGTCGCTGGTAGATTTGTAGACCTTGGGTCTGTGGGTAGTTTTGGCATGTTTTGCCCAAATGAGTATAATTACCGGGTCGAGAGAAGTGTGAGGGGGAGGTTATATGCCAATCAATGAGTCACTAACCCGGGCTTTGCAGGATCAAGCCCGCCAACTCCTGACAGACGAGCGGGTGGATCTGATCATCGGCTACGAGGCCGGCCCCACCGGTCGCGTCCGGCCGGTCTTTATCTACGACCCCGCCGAGGTGGAGCGGTTGATTTGGGGGGATGGCTGCGTCCATAACTTGGTCAACTACCTCCACGATAAAAAGCACTCTCCCAAGCGGGGGGTTGATCCGCCTCGCGTCGGTATCGTCGTCAAACCCTGCGACAGCCGCTCCCTCAACGTCCTCCTGGCCGAGCAACAGATCGAGCGGGAGCGGGTTTTCATCATCGGCGTGGCCTGCGAGGGGGTACAAGAGGCAGGAGGCAAGAGGCAGGAGGCAGGAGGCAAGAGGCAGGAGGCAGGAGGCAAGAGGCAGGAAGAGGAGGGAGCGCTGGCGGCGCGTTGCGAACGCTGCACCGACCGAGTGCCGGTGGTCTACGATGTGTTGATCGGGGAGCCGCCGCAGGTGACGCCGGTTGAGGAGGATTACTCCGACCTGGCTCGCATTGAATCGCTGCCGCCCGCCGAGCGGCTCTCCTTTTGGCTGCACGAGTTCGACCGCTGCATCCGTTGTTATGCCTGCCGCCAGGTCTGCCCTGGCTGCTATTGCACCACCTGCATGTTCGAGCGGGACGACGGGCTGTGGGTGAGTATGGGGATCGAGCTTGAGGAAAAGTACGTCTTTCACCTGGGGCGGGCGCTTCATCTGGCCGGGCGCTGCGCCGAGTGCAACGAGTGTGAGCGGGTCTGCCCGATGGGGTTGCCGCTGAGCTTGCTCAACCGGCGTCTGGTGCGGGAGGTGGACGCGCTCTATCATCACCGCGCCGGGCGGGAGGAGATGCTCACGCCGCTGCTCTTTGAATTGGGGGAGGGTGGTTCACCGATGTAAAAGAGACGTCATTCCGAGCGAGGCGTTGCGCAGCAGCGCCGAATCGAGGAATCTCTGCCCCACGCATGTAGGAGATTCCTCGACTCGCGCGCCCTTGGGGCGCACTCGCTCGGAATGACGGAGGGATGGAGGCATGCTATGAAGTATGCGACGTTGAAAGAATTGAAGAGTTGGCTCGACCGGTTGGCCCAAGAGATGGATCTGGTCGCTCCCCGCGACGTGGACGGGCACGTGCTCTACCGCCCGGTCGGCTCCAGCGCCGAGATATTGTTCGACTACGAGCGGCCCGAACTCTCCGCCAAAGAGTTCATCTTCCCCGCGACGGAGGTGCTCTTGCGGATCGAGAAGCGGGGCGCTGAGGTGACACAGGAGGAGTCGCTGCCGGAGCGCAAGCAGGTCATCTTTGGCATCCGTCCCTGCGACGCGCACGGTTTCGCAGCGATAGACGCCCTTTTCCTGGAGCAGGATCCGCCGGACCGGTATTATAGCCATCACCGGGAGCGGACGACGCTGGTGGGGATCGCCTGCCCCGAGATGTGGGAAGGTTGCTTCTGCACCTCCGTTGGCGGCGCGCCCGATGACCCCACTCATCTGGACGTGCTGCTGCGGGCAGTGGATGGCGGCTACGCGGTGGAAACTGTCACCGAGAAGGGAAAGTCGCTGCTCAAGGGGTTGGAGACAAAGAACCGGACGGGGGAACCGGAGCCGTCAGTAGCGGACGCTGAATTGGTCCCCGTCACCGACCCGGCCCGCTGGCGTGAACTGTTCGAGGACAAAATCTGGATGCGGCACGGCGAGCGCTGCCTGAGTTGCCGCATCTGCACCTACGTCTGCCCCACCTGCCGCTGCTTTGACGTGACCGACCGGGTGGTGGAGGAACGACCCGGTCTCACCCGCATCGAGCGCATCCGCGCCTGGGACGCCTGCACCAGCACCAACTATCGCCGCGCCGCCGGGGGCCACAACTCGCGGCCCACCAAAACATCTCGGCTGCGCAACCGCTTCTTTTGCAAGTTCGTCTACTACCCGGACGACTTTGGCCCCTTGGGCTGCGTGGGCTGCGGGCGCTGCGTCGTCTCCTGCCCGGTGGATATTGACATCCGCGAGGTGATGCGAGATGTGGCCGAAAGGATAGAATTGTGATTCTCTTGAACCCCAAAAAGCACAGCCGTGCATATCCCGACGAAAAATCGCGCGAGATAATGCTCAAGACCATCCAGTTCTTTGAGCAAAAAGGCAAGCAAAAGATAAAGGAGGATGACCACGCGCGGGTCTGGTATTCCGACTTTTTGGAGTTTGTCAAAGAGGAAAAGCTCTTTGCCACGCTCCTGACGCCGGCAGGCTATGGAGACGAGGATTGCCGCTGGGATACCTGGCGCATGTGCGAGTTCAACGAGATACTCGCTTTTTACGGGTTGGCCTACTGGTACACCTGGCAGGTCAGCATCCTCGGCCTCGGCCCCATCTGGATGAGCAAGAACGAGGAACTCGAACGCAAGGCGGCGCAACTGCTCCAGGATGGGGAGATATTCGCCTTTGGCCTCTCGGAGAGAGATCACGGCGCGGACATCTATTCGACCGAAATGTCCCTCACCCCTCAGCCCGACGGAACCTACCGGGCCAACGGGGAAAAGTATTACATCGGCAACGGCAACCAGGCGCCCATGGTCTCTACTTTTGGCAAGATGAGCGACAGCGGCGATTACGTCTTTTTTGTGGCCGACTATCGCGACAGGCATTACGAGTGCGTCAAGAACGTCACCAACAGCCAGAATTACGTAGCCAACTTTGCCCTGCGCGATTACCCTATCACCGAGGCGGATATTTTGTCACAGGGTCGGGAGGCATGGGATGCCGCGCTCAACACCGTCAACGTGGGCAAGTACAACCTGGGCTGGGCCTCCATCGGCATCTGCACCCACGCTCTGTACGAGGCCATCAACCACGCCGCCAGCCGCCGTCTCTACAGCATGTACGTGACCGACTTTCCGCACGTCAGGCGGATGTTCACCGATGCCTACACCCGCCTGGTCGCTATGAAGCTTTTCGCGCTGCGGGCGGCCGATTATATGCGCTCGGCCTCACCGCAAGATAGGCGCTACCTCTTGTACAACCCGACGGTCAAGATGAAGGTGACGACGCAGGGGGAGGAGGTGATCAACCTGGCCTGGGACGTCATCGCCGCCAAGGGATTTGAAAAGGACACTTATTTTGAGATGGCCGCCCGGGACATCCGGGCCTTGCCCAAGCTGGAAGGCACCGTCCACGTGAACATTGCCCTCATCGTCAAGTTTATGCCCAATTACTTTTTCAATCCCGCCGAGTACCCCGCCGTCCCCAGGCGCGATGATGCCAGGAACGACGATTTTCTCTTTGACCAGGGGCCGGCCAGGGGATTGAGCAAAATCCAGTTCCACGATTACCATCCTGCCTTTGAGAGCTACGATCTACCCAACGTAAACCTGTTCCAGGAGCAGATAGAGACGTTCAAGGAAATGCTGGCAATGGCTACGCCGGACGAGGGTCAGCGCCAGGACGTGGATTTCCTGCTGGCTCTGGGTGAGATATTCACGCTCGTGGTTTATGGGCAACTCGTGCTCGAAAACTCTGAAATCTACGGGATAGAGGATGACGTTGTAGACCAGATTTTCGACTTTATGGTAAGAGATTTTTCAAAATTCGCCCTGCAACTGCACAACAAGCCGAGCAGCACACCGCAGCAGATGGACTATTGCCTAAAGATGCTGAGAAAGCCGGTGGTGGATCAAGAGCGATACCAACGGGTGTGGAATGACCACGTGTATGCCCTGAAAGGGGTGTACGAGATGAGCGAATAATGTAGGGAAAGTGGGATATGTTGAAAGAATTCAAAGAGTTCGCCTTGCGCGGCAACGTGATAGATATGGCGGTGGGCATCATCGTCGGCGCGGCTTTTGGCACCATCGTCAAATCGCTGGTGGCCGACGTGATCATGCCACCGATTGGTCTGCTGCTGGGCGGCGTGGACTTTGCCAATTTGTTCATCCTGCTCAAACCCGGCTCTCCCGCCGGGCCATACGCTGCGCTGGCCGACGCGCAGGCGGCCGGCGCGGTGACGGTCAATTATGGTGTGTTCCTCAACAACGTCATCAGCTTTTTGATCGTCGCTTTTGTCATGTTCTTGCTCATTCGCGGCATCAATCGGCTGCAGAAGGAGGAGCAAGCGCCGGCGGAGCCAACAACGAAAGAGTGCCCGTACTGCTTTTCCACTATCCCGATCAAGGCCACACGCTGCCCGCATTGCACCTCCGAGTTGGAAAAGTAGGGCGGTTTTGCTGACTGTTGTTGAGATGATATCGCCATTCCGAGTGAGTCGCTGCGTAGCAGCGCCGAATCGAGGAATCTGCACTCTGCGTATACGAGAGATTCCTTGACTCGCGCGCCCTTTGGGCGCACTCGCTCGGAATGACAGGGAAGGGGGAAGGGAAAATGACAACTACTAATCCAATGCGTCCGTACCTGGGCCGCCTGGCCGGGGTCAGGGACATAGCTGCCGGCATCAAACTGTTCCAGGTCGAGTTGACAGAGCCGGAGGGTCAGGCGAGCGTCACCGCATACAGGCCAGGGCAGTTTGCCTTTGTCTCTGCTTTTGGCGCGGGGGAAGCCCCTTTTGGCATCGCCTCCATTCGCGGGCCGCACCTCGAGTTCGCCGTCAGCGCGCTGGGGCATGTCACTCACACCCTGCACGCGCTGGAGGTGGGCGATCCGCTTGGGGTGCGCGGGCCGTTGGGCAACTGGTTCCCGCTGGACGAGGTCAAGGGGCGGGACGTCGTTATCATCGGCGGCGGCATCGGCGGCGCGCCGCTGCGTCCGGTCATCCAGACCATTTTGGATCACCGGGCCGACTATGGTCATCTGACCATCCTGTGGGCCGCTCGCAGCCCCGACCTGCTCGTCTTTACCGACGAGTTCGACGACTGGGACGCCGCCCCGGATACCGAGTTTCACGTCACGGTTGACCAGGGGGACGAGAACTGGAACGGCCACGTTGGCCTGATCACCAATCTGATGGAGGAGGTGAACCCCGCGCCCGACGACACCGTCACCATCACCTGCGGCCCGCCGATTATGATCCACTTTGTCTTTTTGACCCTGCAAAAGTTGGGCTTTAGCGGGGATCAGATGTTGACCACGTTGGAATCTCGTATGCACTGCGGCATTGGCAAGTGCGGGCGGTGCAATATGGGAGAAAAGTACATCTGCATAGACGGGCCGGTCTTTTGGCAGAGCGAGGTCGCCGGGTTCTTGGAGGGGTTCTTGTAGGCCGTGGGCTGAACCCCACGGCTCAAAGCGGAACCCTGCTTCGCAGGCTGAATAATGAACTGAACGAGGGGATGTCCTGTGCCGTACTGGCGATTGTATTATCACTTTGTCTGGGCGACCAAGAAGCGTGTGCCACTGATCACACCAGAGGTGGAAGATGTGTTGTTTGGTTATCTGATTGGCAAAGCTCATAATATAAAGTCTATTGTTCACGCAGTAAATGGCACTGAGGATCACGTACATCTGGTAGCGTCGATACCACCCCCTGTGGCCCTCTCTGATTTCGCGGCGCGTCTCAAGGGCAGTAGCTCGCATTATTTGAACAAATCTCTTGAGGATGCTTTTGCTTGGCAAAGTGGGTATGGTGTTGTATCGTTTGGTGAAAAACAATTAGAATGGGTAGTTGGGTACGTGAACAACCAAAAACAACACCACTCTAACTGCACCACTGAGGTCAAATTGGAGAACATGACAGTGAATGATGATGGCTCAACTTCAACTGTGGCCTGGAGCCTATAGCCCGCGAAGCGGGGTTGGGCTATAAGCCCGGCGGTTCAGCGCCGGGCGACCGTGACAGGGTTTTTCAGCACAGACGGTATCCCGAGACCGCCGTGGGCTGAACCCCACGGCTCAAAGCGGAACCCTGCTGCGCAGGCTTGTCACTGGATGAGTTGGCAGCCCGGGAAGCGGGGTTGAGCTATCAGCCCGGTGGTTCAGCGCCGAGCGACTATTAGAGCAAGGAGAATATGTCTCTTTCATCTCTAGACCAAACCAACAAGCGCGTCCTGATGTTCGGCGGCAAGGGTGGGGTGGGCAAGACCACCTCGTCGGCGGCGGTGGCGCTCCACTATGCCCGCGCCGGCAGGCAGACGCTGATCATTTCCAGCGATCTCACCCCGTCGCTCTCCGATATCTTTGAGGCGGAGATCGGCCCCACGGAAAAGGCAGTGCCGGGCGTCGAAAACCTCCACGCCCTGGAGATTGACCCCGATGAGGTGATGCGCCGCTGGAAGATAAAATTTGGGCCAGAGATATATCAGGCCGCCTCCGCGCTGGTGGATTTGCCCTACGACGAACTCGTGGATTACGTGGGCCTGGCGCCGGGCATCCAGGAAGAGTTTATGCTCGATTACATCCTGGAGCGCATCCGCGATGGGCGCTATGACATGATTGTTTGGGACACGGCCCCCGCCGGCGACACGCTGCGGCTGCTCGGCCTGCCGGGGCGATTCATCGAGCATCTGCGTATCGCTCCCCGCATCTACCTGGGGGTGCAGGACACGCTCAAGCTGTCTCAGACGCCGTTCCTGGAGATCATTGCCAGCTGGAAGGAGCTATCGAAGCAGACCATGCGCTTCTTTAGCGACCCGGCCAACGTCGAGTTCATCATGGTCACCATCCCAGAGGCGCTGAGCGTCTACCAGAGCCGGCGCGTGATCGGGGAACTGGCGGCGCACGGGTTGGACGTGCGTTACATCATCGTCAACAACGTCATCCTGGACCCCGATTCCAGTTTTTTGCAGTTGCGTGCCGAGATGCAGCGCCCGTACATCGAGATGCTGAACGACAAGTATGGCGATAGTATGACATTGATCAAGTTGCCATTGTTGTCCTACGAAGTCAAGGGCATTGAGCGATTGGGAAAAGTGGAAGAAATTCTTTTTTAATCCGTCAATATCCCGAAATCTGTGTTCTTGAAGGAGATAGCTGATGAAAATTGGCGTGTACATCTGTCATTGTGGAAGCAACATCGCCGGGATGGTGGACGTGGAGGGGGTGGCCGAGTGGGCCGCCGGCCTGCCGGGTGTGGTCGTATCACGCGATTACGAGTTCATGTGCTCCGGCTTGGGCCAGGAACTGATCAAGGATGACATCCGCGAGCTAGGGCTGGACCGCGTAGTAGTTGCCTCCTGCACCCCCCGCATGCACGAGCCGACGTTCCAGCGGGCGATTGGCGAGGCCGGACTCAACCCCTATTATTTCGAGCAGGCCAACATCCGCGAGCAGTGCTCCTGGGTGCACGAGGACAAGGAGAAGGCCACCAAAAAGGCCAAGTCCCTGGTCGAAGCAGCCGTCGCGCGGGTGCGCCATCATCAGCCATTGAGCGTCAACAAAGTCCCCATCCGCCCGACCACGCTGGTCGTCGGGGCCGGGATAACTGGTATCCAGGCCGCTTTGGAGCTGGCGAACGCCAATTACCCGGTCTATCTGGTCGAGCGGGAGCCTTCCATCGGCGGCCACATGGCCCAACTGGACGAGACCTTTCCCACTCTCGACTGTAGTGCCTGAATTCTCGGCCCCAAAATGATGGATGCCGGTCGGCATCCCAACATCACCCTCCTGACCTATAGCGAGGTAGAAGAGGTCTCCGGGTACGTGGGCAATTTCGACGTCCGCATCCGCCAGCGGGCGCGTTCGGTGGATATGGACAAGTGTACCGGCTGTGGCACGTGTGAGGAGAAATGTCCCCGCCGCGTCGTGGATTTCGCCGGTTTCGACGTCGGGATGGGCAAGCGCAAGGCCATTTACCGTCCCTTCCCCCAGGCGATGCCGGCTGTCCCCGTGATTGACCGGGATGCCTGTCTCTTTTTCACCAAAGGCCGCTGCAAGGTGTGTGAAAAAGTCTGCCCCACCCACGCGATTGATTACACCCAGGAGGATACATTCCTGGAGGTCGAGGTGGGCAACATTATCCTCGCCACCGGCTACGACATATTCGACGCTCGCCGCATTTCATCCTACGGCTATGGCCGCTACCCCAATGTCTTTACCAGCATGGAGGTGGAGCGTATGCTGGCCGGATCCGGCCCCACCGATGGGCACGTCGTTCTGCGCGACGGCAAGACGGAGCCCAAGAGCGTCGGCATAGTTCACTGCGTGGGCAGCCGGGACGAGAACTATAATCACTATTGCTCCAAGGTCTGCTGCATGTACTCGCTCAAGCTGGCCCACCTGGTGCACAATCACACCGGCGCTCGTATTTATGAGTTTTACATTGACATGCGCACCGGTGGTAAGGGATACGAGGAATTTTACAAGCGCTTGCAGCGTGAGGGGGTGGCCTTCATCAACGGTCGCCCGGCTGAGATTTTGCCGGAGGGGGACAAGCTGGTGGTGCTCGTCGAGGACCGGGCGCTGGGGCGGCAGATGCGTGTCCCGGTGGACATGGTCATCCTGAGCGTGGGGTTGGAGGCCCGCCACGACGCGCGGGAGGTGGCCCAACTGTTCAGCATCAGTTGTGATGCCGACGGCTGGTTCAAGGAAAAACACCCCAAACTGGACCCGGTGGCGACTTTGACCGACGGCATCTTTATCGCCGGCTGCGCTCAAGGCCCGCGCGACGTGCCCGATTCGGTGGCCCAGGGGTCGGCGGCGGCGGCGCGGGTGCTCTCGTTCATCCGCCAGGGGGAGGTGCAGGTCGAATCCGCCATCGCTAACGTGGACGAGATGATGTGTGTCGGTTGTGGCCAGTGCATCCAGGCCTGTCCCTACACGGCAATCGAGTTTGTGGAGAACCGAGGCCGCCAGGTGGCCCGTGTGCAGGAGGCGTTGTGCAAGGGGTGTGGCACCTGCGCCGGGACGTGCCCCTCGAAAGCGATCACGTTGCGTCACTTTAACGACCGCCAGTTGCTCTCCGAGATGATCGGCGCGATGAACGGTATGCGAGAGATGGCCTACGCAAGCGGGGGTTGAGGAATACGGATATGAAAATCGCAAAGGCGACTATTGAGAACTTTCGTCACATTGAGCGCCTGGAATTGGATTTCACCGATTCATTGGGGCGTGTGCGTGACGTCTCGGTGCTTGTAGGCCCAAACGCCAGCGGCAAGACAACCGTGCTGGATGCATTGGCGGTGGCGACAGGTTATCTGACGGAGCTTTCGTATAGTCGTCCTGATTTTGTTCTGACTCCCAGATCAATTGTGCGTCGCGGGGCACTCTATGCCCGAGTGACGTGTCAGGTGCTTTTTTCACCGCAGGAGATACAAGCTACGCGGCGGTTGTACAGGCTTGCGGAGGAGGAGCAGGATATTCCAGATGTGGAGCAGGTCAGAATTTCTTGGGAGTACCCAGATCGTAGAGGCGAGTATCCGACAGGCTATTTCCATTGTGAACCGCGTGCAGGTTGGCATTTGTTCAAGGGGCGTGTGAACGTGGCCCGCTTGTTGCATACTGAGCGAGTGAATTGGAACTGGTTCAAACGGGTGGGAGGGGTTTTTACTTTCGATCAGCAGCGTACAGGGATGGGCAAAACGATTCCGCGCAAGTTCTGGGAGATGATTCATGCCCGGGCGAGCGATGATGGCCCAGGTGACCGGTACACTGACGACCCGCGCGAAATTTTGTTGTGGCTGGCAATGCAATCTCGCCTCCCCCCAATGGAAGAAGGGCAGTTCGACCAGTTCGGATACATCCAGGAGAAATATGCCGAGATATGTGCTCCCCGCCGTATCAAGGGAGCCGTGCGGGATGAACTGGGCCAGCCAGAGATCATTTTCACTGACGGTGTGTACGAATATCGCTATGATGGCCTCAGCAGTGGCGAGCAAATGTTGTTGCTGTTTCTGATCCGTATGGTCACGGAGCACATTCATCAATCCATTGTATTGGTTGACGAGATCGAGTTGCACCAACATCCGGTATGGCAACGAAAACTGCTCTACCTTTTGCCACGCATTGGGCAGGATAACCAAATTATTGCCACTACTCATTCCTCTTATTTGCGAGACGTGCTCCCCCCCGAAGCGGTCATTGATTTGGGAGAGTTGGGAGATTTGTCCCGAGAGGAGTTGCCCGACCAATGAGCCTCTACCTGGTGTGCGAAGGAGAACCTGATGGCCTTGATGTTCGCGTCTTGGATTTGATTGTCGCGCAGAAACTGGATCGAGCGGTGCAAATTGTA
>QMOE01000027.1 GCA_003648125.1 Chloroflexota bacterium | reverse complement strand
ACGCCCACCACCAGGAGCGGGAAAATCTGCTTGACAAACTTGTACGTCTCCCACAGCCAGGTCGCCAGCAGGTGACGCTCCAGCCCGCGCGCCGCCACGACCACCGCCGCCAACAGCACCGCCTCGCCCAGGAAGCGGCCCGTGAAGCCTATCGCCAGGCTGCCGCCGGTCCCCACCTGCGGCGCGGCGATGAGCAACGTCACCGCCACCAACCCCAGTGAGGCCCACGTCCAGCCGGTAAAACCTTTCATCACGTTTCTCAGGCCCAGCCAGGCGGCCGGCGTGATCAGCAGCAGCATCAAAATCAAGGCCGCGCCCCGCAAATCCAGGTGCATCCCGTCCAGGGATGCCAGCAGCCCCGCCGGTATGTCAAACGGCAGGGTGACCGAGAACCAGGCGCGGGTCAGCAGATCCACCTGGAGCGTGCCAACGACGAGGACGCCGATCAACAGACCAAAGAGCCACCACACGGCCGGGTTGACCTGCGCCCGCTGGCTGAACAGCCCGGCGTCCTCTTGCGCGCCGGTCTTGTCCCCGAACAGCCAGGCCATAATCAGTCCAATGCCGATACCAAAGATGATGCAGAGGACGACGCGGGCGATGGCGATGTCCATCCCGATGGCCGCGCCGGTGTAGGCCAGGGCCAGGATGTTGATCGCCGGGCCGACAAAGAGAAAGGTGATGGCCGGCCCCAGCCCCGCCCCGCGTTTCCAGATGCCGGCAAAGAGCGGCAGGATGGTGCAGGAGCAGACTGCCAGCACGAATCCACCCACCGCCGAGGCCGGGTAAGAGACCCACTTGCTGGCCCGTGGCCCCAGGTAGCGGGTGATCGTCTCTTTGGGGACGAGAGCGCTCAACGCCCCGGCGATGAAAAATGCCGGTACCAGGCACAGAAGCACGTGAGCGGCCAGGTAATCCAGCAGCCCGATCCAGCCGGCGCGGAGCAGCATGACGGCGTATTCGACGACGGGGCTCATTTTTCCGCCTCATCTCCGTCCAGCGCTTCCCGCAGCCAGGCGGCCGTCTCCTCCACGGTCGGGATGCGCCCGGCGCAGACCAGTTTCTCGTTCACTACCAGGGCCGGGGTGAACATGACGGGGTATTTCATAATCTCGCCGTAATCGGTCACGTGCAGGATGGTCGCTTCCAGTGCCGGGCCTTCCCCGTCCAGCGCTTCTAGCGCCGTCACCGCCTGCTGTTCGACCTGGTTACAGGCCGCGCAGCCGGACCCCAGAACTTTGATGTTGAGCATAGATGCCTCCTCGGCGAAATTTTCTATGTGCGAGCCGCCAGGCCTTTTTTCTCGCACTCCATACACAGGTCTGTCTCCCTGTTAGTCCAATAAACCAGCCCACAGCCGGGGCAGGTCACCTTGCGCAGGCTGCTCTTTTTCTTGGGCCGCGGCCGCAGTTCCGGTGGCAGCGCGGCAAAGGCATCGGTCATGCAGGCGCACTGCACCGGTTGGCCTTTGGTGTGATTGGGTGGCGTCATTTCACTCGACCTCCATAGCAGGGACGTTGCATGAGGGCAACACCGCTTCTTCTTCCTGGCAGCGCGGGCAGGCGCAGGCCGGAAGATAATCTGCCTCCCCCGCCGGCCCCAGCATCTCCTCCAGTATCGGCCCTACGTGTGGGTCGGCCAGCCGGTAGTAGACGAATTGGCCAACTTTGCGGCTCTCTATCACCCCGGCATTGCGCAGCACCTGCAACTGCTGGGAGATGTAGGGCTGCGGCCGGCCCAGGAGGGCCTGCAGGTGGCAGACGCAGGCTTCGCCCCGCCGCAGCTCGTCCAGGATGTGCAGCCGGGCCGGGTGAGAGAGCATGTGAAACAACTGGGTTGCTTGCCGATACGAGTCTTTCTCCATCGCACGCTCCTGGCTATATTCGACTCATTGCATATTCAGCACGGTGCATATTATACCCCTAAAAAAAAGCCCGTCAAGCTAACGAACGTCACTCGATGGGGGTGTACAATCTCACGGTAGTAACTTTTGGCTGATAGGTGGTCTTGCGCGGGAAAGGATTTGACTTGATCGCGGCATCGTCTATAATCCACTCTATGCTCAGTATACTCATCACCGCCTTCCGTGAAGCAGGGACGGTAGGGCGGGCCATCGAACGGTTCCTGCCCCAGCTGCCCCCAGAGGCCGAGATATTGGTCGCCTCACCCGACCCGGAGACAATCAAGGTGGTGGACAATTACGCTGCCTGCTATCCGGCTGTGCTCCACGTGGCCGATCCCCAGCGCGGCAAACCGACTGCGGTCAACGCCGGATTAAAGGCAGCGCGAGGAGAGACAGTGGTTCTCAGCGACGGGGATGTCGCCGTGGACGAGAATGCGCTGGCTCCGCTGCTGGCTCCGTTCGATGATCCACAGGTAGGGGGGGGGAGCGGGCATCCACTCAGCATCAGCCCGAGGGACACGCTGCTGGGGGTACTGGTCGCATCTGCTCGTCGAGGGGATTCACCAGATGAAGCTGGCGCGTGACCGGGCCGGTAAATTTCTGCTGAACTAGGCGCTTCGCGCAGCGTTTCATCACGGCGCCTGTATTCGACTGATACGGCACCACTCCATCGAGCGAACGTGGGCTTGTCGAAAGCCAAGACGGCATGCCTTGTGCCTGGTTTCGCTTTGCCAGCCTGGTGCCCCGTAGGGGCCGATTTCCTTTGTATCATAGCGATTTGTGCTTGTTCAAACCCGAAATCTGCCAGAGTCCAGTAAATGACAAGCATTCATCAACATCCAGTTGACAATAAATGCAACCAGGCTATAATTGTGATACAACTTAGGATACTAAAGCGTTGACCGGGACGAGTACCGTCCAAAGAAGGTCCAAGAGAGAGGAGGTCATAGGCTGCGAGCCTCCTTGACCGGATAGGCGGGAAAACCCCCCGGGAGCGGGTTCCTCAAATCACGAGAGCGTGAGAGTATGGAACCCCGGTACGGCTCGTTACCGCCGCAGAGTGTTACAGCGACTCGCTGTAGAACTTGGGTGGAACCACGTGGAATAACCCCCGCGCCCCAGGGCGTGGGGGATTTTTGTATGTGAGGGAGGTGATCGAAATGACCGACGATGAAACTGATACTATGTTGTTCTGGCACGCTGAAAACCCGATCACTTTTGAGGAGGAAAACAATGTCTGAGAAACACAATCGCCAAGAGGATTATCTGTATCGTCTGCGCCACTCTGCTTCGCACGTGATGGCCCAAGCGGTGTTGGAAAAGTTCCCCGAGGGCAAGATCGCCATCGGCCCGCCCATAGAGAACGGCTTTTACTATGACTTTGACCTCCCCCGCCCTCTGACGCCGGAGGACTTGGACGAGATACAAGCCCGCATGCGCGAGATCGTCGCCGAGGGACACGACTTTGTCTACCAGGAGATTGACGAGGATGAGGCGCGCCGCTTGTTCGCCGACCAGCCCTACAAGCTGGAACTGATTGACGGCATTCTCTCCGCCGGGATGGACGAGTACGGCGAGCCGCTGGAGGAAGCGCCCAAACTCTCGATCTATCAGAACGGCCCGTTTGTGGACCTCTGCCGGGGGCCGCACGTGAACAACACGCGCGAGATCAGGCCCGACGCGATCAAATTGCTCAGCGTCGCCGGAGCCTACTGGCGCGGCGACGAGCGGCGGCCCATGCTCCAGCGCATCTACGGCACGGCCTGGAAGACCGCAAAACAGTTAAAGAAACATCTTCACTGGCTGGAAGAGGTCGAAAAGCGTGACCATCGTAAACTGATCAAGCAACTCGACCTGGTCAGCTTTCACCAGGAGGGTGGGGCGGGCCTGGCTTACTGGCACCCCAAGGGCGGGCAGATGCGCGTCCTGATCGAAGAATACTGGCGCAAGTTGCACTATGAGGGCGGTTACGACATCGTCTTTACGCCGCACATCGGGCGAGCACAACTGTGGGAGACCTCGGGGCATCTCGACTTTTACAAAGAGGGTATGTACGCCCCGATGGATATTGACGGGCAGGAGTATTACATCAAGCCCATGAACTGCCCGTTCCACATTCTGATCTACAAGTCGCGGATGCGCTCCTACCGCGATTTGCCCTTGCGTTGGGCCGAGCTGGGTACGGTCTACCGCTACGAGCGCAGCGGTACGCTGCACGGCCTGCTGCGCGTGCGTGGCTTTACCCAAGATGATGCCCACATCTTTTGCACGCCGGAGCAGATCGAGGACGAAATCCTGCGTGTGCTGGATTTCAGCCTGGCTCTGCTGCGCGGTTTTGGCTTTGAAGAGTTCAAAATCGAACTGAGCGTGCGCGACCCCAACAAGCCGGAAAAGTACGCCGGCGAGGACGCGATGTGGGAGCAGGCCGAAGCATCGTTGGTCAAGGCGCTGGAGGCGCGGGACATACCCTACGAGCGCATGGAGGGCGAGGCGGTATTCTACGGCCCCAAGATTGATATCAAGATCAAGGATGCGCTCAATCGCACCTGGCAATGCACGACGATCCAGTTCGACTTTAACTTGCCGGGACGGTTCGACATGACCTACGTCGGCGAGGACGGCAAGGAACACCGGCCCTATATGGTTCACCGGGCGCTGTTGGGAAGTTTGGAGCGGTTCTTTGGCGTGCTGGTGGAGCACTATGGCGGAGCCTTCCCCGTCTGGCTGAGTCCGGTGCAGGTGGTGCTCATCCCCATCGCCGACCGCCACGTGGAGTATGCTCGCTCTGTAGAGAAGCGGTTACGAAAAGCCGGTCTGCGGTCTGAGGTCAATGTCTCCGACGACCGCATGCAGGCCAAAATCCGCGACGCCCAGATGCAAAAAGTACCCTATATGCTCGTCATTGGAGATCGAGAGATGGAGGCGGGGCAGGTAAATCTGCGGAAACGGGATGGAGACAAACCCGGCGCAATGTCTGTGGACGAGTTCCTGGTACTGGCGCAGGAAGCGGTGGCGGACAAGCGCTTGCTCTGATAGGTGGACGGCCCGATATGATTTGAGTGTGTTTCAAATGAGTTGGGTAGGCGCGCTTTCCATAGCGCGCGGTATGGAAACCGCGTCTACTTCTAACCGAAATGAAACGCACCCAGATGATTTGACACCTTCTTGTAATTGTGTTATCATCTCTGTTGTTCTCATTGTCTCACCTAGTATGGAGGTAGGCCGAAATCAAGAGAAAAAGAAAATATAGTGTTGACAAGCGAGCCAAGTATCACATTAACCACCAGATTCGGGCTTCTCATGTGCGGCTCATTGATGCGGATGACAATCACGTAGGAGTCGTGTCGCTATCTGATGCTCTGACCATGGCCCACGAAGCTGAATTGGATTTGGTGGAAGTGTCACCAACGGCAGACCCTCCTGTTGCCCGGGTGATGGATTACGGCAAGTTTCTGTACCAGCAAGCAAAGCGGGATCGAGAGTCGCGCAAGGCACAAAAAAAGATCGAAGTCAAAGAGATTCGCCTGCGTCCCAAGACGACCGACCATCACCGATCCTTCAAGGTTCGTGATGCGCGGGGCTGGCTGGAGGAGGGGATAAAGGTAAAGGTGCGCATTCGTTTCCGGGGACGTGAGGTCACCTATCCAGAAATCGCTATCGAGCAACTGATGGGGATTGCCAAAGAACTGTCCGATATATCGGTGATCGAACAAAAACCAAACCGGGAAGGACGCACGATGCTGATGGTTCTGGCGCCGGGAAAAAAGGACGCCAAGGGGTAAGAGAATGCCAAAGATCAAGACACATAAATCAACGTCCAAGCGCTTTCGCCGCACGAAAGGCGGAAAAGGAAAGTTAGTTCGTACCAAGCAGGGCAAGTCGCACCTGCGCCGCAAGAAGAGCAAACGCGCCAAGCGTCTCTTTGACGAAATGATTTTGGTAGAATCGAAAGGCGTGCAGGCGCGCGTGAATCGCCTGGCGCCATATCTGAGAGAGAAGGGGAAATAGTACTGTGAGAGTTAAAGGGGGAACCAGGACACGGTATCGCCATAAGAAGATTCTGCGCCAGACTAAAGGGTACTGGGGGACGCGCCGTCGTCTCTTCCGTCGGGCCAACGAGGCCTGGATGAAGGCTCAGTGGTACTCTTATCGTGATCGCCGGAATCGGCGGCGTGGCTTGCGACGGCTATGGATCACGCGCATCAATGCGGCGGCGCGGCAGAACGGAATTTCGTACAATCGCTTTATCTACGGGTTGAAGCAGGCCGGGGTGGAGTTGGACCGCAAGGTCCTGGCGGACATTGCCGTGCGGGATGCCACTACGTTTGCTCAGTTGGCCGAGGTAGCGAGGGGCGCGGCGTAAATCCAACAAGGTCTACAAAGTTGTCAGAAACTCGATGTCATTGCGAGGAGCATAGCGACCAAGCAATCCCCACTGTTGCTTGCATTTGAAGATAGGAGATTGCTTCGCTGCGCTCGCAGTGATATATTTGTTTCCTTGATGACATTGGTCAGAACCCGGGTTTTTTCCGAAAAACCTGGGTTCTTTTTTGTGCCAGCCGCACCCTCAAGCCGCTGTGCCGCTCCCGCACTTGCGCGTTACGCACCCCGATTCCGATCGCCCGCCGCGTCCCCACCAGCACAACCAGCCGTTTGGCCCGCGTGATGGCCGTGTAGAGCAAATTCCGTTGTAGCATTAGATAGTGCTGGGTCAACATCGGTATCACGACGGCGGGGTACTCGGAGCCTTGTGATTTATGCACCGATACGGCAAAGGCGTGTGTCAACTCGTCTGCCTCACCCCAGTCGTAGACCACTGGTCGGCCGTCTATCGTCACCATCAGCGTTTGCCCCAGCGGATCTATTCCCGCTACCAAGCCAATGTCCCCGTTGTAGACTTGCTTGAGATAGTTGTTGCGCACCTGCATCACCTTATCCCCCACGCGAAAGTCACGTCCGCCCAGCCGCCGTTCGGCCTTGTGTGGAGAGGCGGGGTTGAGGGCTTTTTGCAGGCGCAAGTTGAGGTTGGTGACTCCGCACGCGCCCCGGTACATCGGCGCCAGCACCTGTATCTCACTCACCGGATCCAGGCCAAACTTGCGCGGGATGCGGCGTTTCACGATGTCCACCAGCAACTCTGCCGCCGCTGGCGGGTCATCTTGAGAGAAAAAGTAAAAGTCGTCAAACTTGTTGAGGATGGGAAACTGTCCCCGATTGATGCGGTGGGCATTGACGACGATGCCGCTATCGGCGGCCTGGCGGAAGATGGTGGTCAACTGCACGACGGCGGCGCAGTTGGATGCGATGACGTCGCGCAGGACGTCGCCCGCGCCGACAGAGGGGAGCTGGTCCACGTCCCCGACGAAGAGCACGTGCGCGGCCGAATCAACGGCCTTGAGCAGGTGGTTGGTCAGCAAGAGGTCGAGCATCGAAGCCTCGTCCACGATGAGGCAGTCCACGTCCAGGGGATGCTCCTCGTTGCGGCGGAATCCCTCATGAGGCGAGTATTCCAGCAGCCGGTGGACAGTCTTGGCTGGATGGTCGGTGGCTTCCGCGAGCCGCTTGGCGGCGCGACCAGTGGGGGCGCAGAGGGCGTAGCGGCAACTCATTGCCTCCAACGCCCCGATGATAGTGCGCACGGTAACAGTTTTGCCTGTACCGGGGCCGCCGGTGAGCACTGTCACTTTGTGGGTCAATGCCGCTTGCACAGCCTTTTGTTGCTCAGGTGAGAGCTTGATGGCCGAATTTCGACTGACCTGAGCTAGCAGCCCGTCCCAATTCACACTGCGGAAGGGAGCCAGACGAGTGGTGGGGCTTTCGATCAGCCCGTGCATGCGATTGGTGACGCCGATCTCCCCGTAGTAGAACGGGGTCAAGTAGACGGCCTGCTCCTCGCGCAGGGGCGGGATAACCCTGCCCCTATCATGGGTTGTGGGATAGACCAGCGTCTCGCGGCGTACCATCTCCTCGGCGTCCAGGCTCTCGATGGCATTGCTCACCAAGTCCGAGGGCACGGTCAGCAGCTTGGTCGCCTCGTTCACCAGTTCAGGCTCCGGCGCGTAGACGTGGCCCTCGCCGGCCAGTTGGCTCAAGGCATAAGCCACGCCAGCCTGCACGCGAGAGGGCGCATCGGACGGCAGCCCCAGGTCGCGAGCGATCTTGTCGGCGGTCTTGAAACCCACTCCCCAGATGTCGCGGGCCATTCGGTAGGGGTCATCCTGCACCACTTGCAGCGCGTCGTCGCCGTAGGCCTTGTAGATTTTGACGGCCAGCCCGGTGGTGACGCCGTGACTTTGGAGGAACAGTATCACCTCGCGGATCTGCTTCTGCTCCTCCCAGGCTTGGGCGATGGCGGCGGCCCGCTTTGGTCCCACGCCCAACGCCTCCCTCAGTCGCCGAGGATCCTCTTCGAGCACGCGCAACGTGTCAGTGCCAAAGCGCTGGACGATGCGGGCGGCGGTGACAGGCCCCACTCCCTTGACCAGCCCCGAACCCAGATAGCGTTTGATACCCTCGATGGTGGCTGGGAGGGTCTGCTCGCACCGCTCAGCTTTGAACTGCCGGCCGTACTGTGGGTGGGTCGTCCAGACGCCCTCCAGGCGCAGGCTCTCGCCCGGCTGCACCTCCGGCAGATTGCCGATGACGGTCGCCAAGTCGGCCCGGCCTGGTACACTCAGGCGGATGACAGAGTAGCCGGTTTCTGCGCTATAGTAGGTAATGCGCTCGACTGTTCCCTGGAGTTGATTGGACATCAGGGGAATGATAGCAGAAAAGGGGGCAGGATGCAAGAGGGGGTATAAAAGGCGGTGTGCCTGAGAACGGGTCAGGGCGGGTATGACCAGTCCCCAGGCACAACCAAGAAAAAGGAGGGAATTGCTTGTTATGGCTTGTAAAACTCTAACTCATCAACTGATTGCATTATACTCGAAATGGGCAAATTATGGGTTTCGTATCCGTTACAGTACCGTTTCTAGTCTGTAACTTGTTTCACCTTGGTTGGGGAGGAGGGAGCATCCCCATGGGCGTCAACCTAACGTTTGAACGAGCAGAAAGCGCTGGTCGAGTAGCGCCCAAAGGGCGCATATCGAGACCAGGCGGCTTGGGCGAGACCCGCTCCCTTCACTTCGACAGGCTCAGTACAAGGGTTTCGATACGCCTTCGGCTACTCAACCAGCGGTCGCTAGCCTTAAGTTGATGCGCATGGGGAGCATCCCCCGATGCGACCAGGGCGGCACGTAGGCCTGCCTGCCTCCTCTAACTCATTTGGGTGTGTTTCAAACGAGTTGAGTAGGCGCGCTTTCCATAGCGCGCGGTATGGAAAGCGCGCCTACTTCCAACCGAAATGGAACGCACCCAGTTGAAACACGCTATCTTTTCTTTGGGATGATAACCCAGAGAATCAAGTAAGGCACGACGCCCGGCAAGCCACCCGGTATTAGCAGAATAGCAAAGAGCAGGCGGAACCAGAACGCGCTGATGCCAAAGAATGTTCCCAGGCCGCCGCATACGCCGGCCACGATCCCGTTTTGCCGTCGCAGTTTGTTGTTGTTCATTGTGCCGGTTACCCTTCTTTGTCTTCCCTGACCAGTGCCGAGAGGATGACGGTGACGACGCTGACAATGAGCGCGCCCAAGAAGGCGGCCCAGAAGCCGTCCACGTAAAAGCCAACGTGGAACCAGCTCACGGCGATGGCTGAGGCCAGCCACAGCGTAATGCCGTTGACGACCAGGACGAACAGTCCCAGCGTGAGGATGATGAGCGGGCAGGTCAGAAACTTTAATATAGGGCGCACGATGGCGTTGACCAATCCCAGGATGACGGCCATCACGGCGTAGACGATCCAGCCGCTCCCGACCACGCGGATGCCTGGTACGAGCCATGCTGCCGCTAAAAGTGCCAGGCTGGTGATAATCCAACGGATGAGCAGTTTCATTTTACATTCACCTCCGCGTTCAATACGCAATTGGGGCAGAAACGTTGCAGGATCGAGTCGTAGCTCTATATCGTGCTGGCCATGCGAGGTATGGAAGACTCGGTCGAAAAAGTCACCGGTTGAGTCTGGTCACCGTGTTCCAGTTTCTGGAGAATATCCCCGACTGTGTGGCTGCCAAACGGGCAGTCACTCTCTACAAAGCCCGTGCGATGCGGGCCGCTACGCGGGCGTTGTTGAGCAGCAGCGACTCGTTGGCGCGGCGCGCCTGTCCACCGGTCAGTTCGACCATGCGATTTAGCAGGAACGGCGTCAGTGCTTTGCCGCTTATACCTGCCGCATCCGCCTCCTCCACTGCCTGGGCGATTGCCGCCTCGGCCTGAGCAGCCGGGAGTTCATCTGCCTCTGGGATGGGGACACAGACCAGGAGCGCCGTCGAGAGGCCCAATTCCGTCCGCGCCCGCGCTATCTGTGCCACCTCCTCCGGCGTCTCGACCCGCGCGTCCACATTCAGTCCCGAGTGGCGGCTGTAGAAGGCGGGGAACTCGTCTGTCCTGTAGCCGAGCACCGGCACACCGTGGGTCTCCAGATATTCCAGCGTGCGCGGCAGATCGAGGATGGCTTTGGCTCCCGCGCAGACGGTGATGATGGGGATGGAGCCAAGCGCGGGGAGATCGGCCGAAATGTCTTCGGGGTGACCTCGGTGGACGCCGCCGATGCCGCCGGTGGCAAAGATGCGGATGCCGGCGCGATGGGCCAGGTGCATCGTAGCGGCGACGGTCGTGCCACCGCTAGTTCCTTGAGCCAGCACGAGGGGCAGGTCGCGCAGGCTGACTTTGCGGGCCGTCCGGTCGGAGGCCAGGCGCGCCAGTTCATTGTCGGAAAGCCCCACCCGAGGTTCGCCCGTCAGCACGGCGATGGTGACCGGAAGTGCCCCTTCTTCGCGCACCGCCGTTTCCATCCGGCGGGCGATTTCGAGGTTGGCCGGGGATGCAAAGCCGTGGGTGATGAGCGCAGATTCTAGTGCCACGATTGGTTTAGTAGTCATTTTGTCATTTATCCGTGATTAAATAACTTGCCCATTTCTGGACAAGTGTAGCGCCGGTTGAGTAGGAGCGACTTGTGTTGAGCCTGTCGAAACATACGCTCCGGCACGAAAAGCGTGTGCCTCCGCTACTCAACCAACGCTCGCAAAATTACCCAAACGGGCAAGTTATTTAATTCGGGTGTGTTTCAAATGAGTTGGGTAGGCGCGCTTTCCATAGCGCGCGGTATGGAAACCGCGCCTACTTTTAACCGAAATGAAACGCACCCATTT
>QMOE01000026.1 GCA_003648125.1 Chloroflexota bacterium | reverse complement strand
GCGAGGGTGAGTTCCACAGCCAGCAGATGATCGAGTATGGCACGCAGATCGTGGCGGGTGTCACCCCTGGCAAGGGCGGCCAGTGGGCCTGCGACGGCAAGGTTCCAGTTTTCGATACCGTCGCCGAGGCGGTAGCGGCGACCGAAGTTAATGCGGCCATTGCTTACGTTCCGGCCCGCTTTGCTGCCGATGCTATTCTGGAAGCGGGCGCCGCTGGCATCCCGCTGATCGTCTGCATCGCCGAAGGTATCCCGACGCTGGACATGATCCGCGTCCGTGCCTATCTCGATCAGCAAGGGGCGCGCTTGATTGGTCCCAACTGCCCGGGGCTGCTCACCCCTGATGAGGCCAAAGTCGGCATCATGCCCGGTCACATCGCTACCCCCGGCCCGGTAGGGGTCATCTCCCGCTCCGGCACACTGACCTACGAAGTTGTCTACGCGCTCACCGCGCACGGCATCGGGCAGACCACCTGCGTGGGCATCGGCGGCGATCCCATTATCGGCACGACATTCGTTGACGTGTTAGAGATGTTCGAGAACGATCCGCTGACCGAGCAGGTGGTGCTCATCGGCGAGATCGGCGGCAGCGATGAGGAGCGGGCGGCGCAATTCATCGCCGAGCGGATGACCAAGCCGGTTACGGTGTTCATCGCCGGGCGCACTGCGCCTCCGGGCAAGCGCATGGGCCACGCCGGGGCCATCATCCAGGGCGGCAGTGGCACTGCTGCCGAAAAGATAGCGGCTTTCGAGGCGGTCGGCGTGCGAGTGGCCGAGCACCCGGAGCAGATCGCTGACCTTGTGGCGCAGAATTAGCTCGACCCTCCCGCAGGTTCGTAACTTGCGGGAGGGTTACTGGTTGCTTTTCACGTTGGCTCTGGCTCTCATCGCGGCCGCGCCGTTTCTCACCCGACCCGGTCTCCCGCATCAGACAGACGCCGAACTGCACGTCTACCGCGCCGCCGAGTTGGGCCACACCATCGGGGGCGGCGCTGTTTACCCTCGTTGGGCGCCTGATTTCTACTATGGCTACGGCTACCCCATTTTCAACTATTACGCTCCGCTGACCTACTATCTGGCTAATCTGTTCGCCCTGCTCCCCAGCGTGGGCATCGTGACCGGGGTCAAAGCCGTGTTTATCCTGGGATTGCTCATCGCCTCGCTGGGAGCTTGTCTGCTGGGGCGCGACCTGTTCGGTCCGGCGGCGGGCGTGCTGGCGGCGGCTTCTTATGTGTTTGCCCCTTACGTTGTCTTTATTGACCCCCATGCTCGCGGCGTCCTGGCGGAGCATTTCGCCATCTGCCTGCTCCCGCTGGTTTTCTATGCCTTTCACCGCTTGACGAGGGTGGGGGGGAGATGGGCGTTACTGGGGAGCGTGCTGTCGCTGGCGGCTTTGCTTCTCAGTCACAACTTGTTGGCCCTGGTCTCTGTCGCTTTACTGTTGGCTTTCTGGCTGTGGGGGATTCTGTCTGGCGCGGGGCGCGGACGGGTGGGGTGGGGCGCGTTGGCGTTTGTTTTGGCTGCGACCATCGTTGCCTTCTTTTGGCTACCGGCTGTTCTGGAACGGGGCGCGGTCAGGTTGGATGTCGTCGGGCCGGGCCACTTTGATTTCCACGAGCACTTTTTGTCGCTGGGCGAATTGCTCGCCCCGTCGCGTATCCTTGATATGGGCGCGACGGCCCCGCATTACCACTTTAATCTTGGGTTAGCCCAGTGGCTACTTGCGCTCCCGGCGCTGGGTGCGCTTCTGCGGCCCGCGACTCCTAACCGGCGTGCTTTACTCTACTTTCTTCTGGCTGGGCTGGGGTTGCTCTTTTTGATGCTGCCGGCCTCGACGCCTGTCTGGGAGTGCATCCCGTGGATGGAATACCTCCAGTTCCCGTGGCGACTGCTGGGGCCGGCCAATTTGATGCTGGCGTTGTGCGCTGCCTCCGGTGTGACGCTGTTGCCCGCCGGGCGCTGGCGCGATCCCGCGCTGGCGGCTGGACTGGCGGCGATTCTGTTGCTGGCGTTGCCTGTGCTTTACCCCCCGATGTGGCCGCCGGATTTTGGCCCTACCGCGCCGCACGACATTATCGAGTGGGAGCAGCACAGCCTGGCGCTCGGCACGACTTCGACGGCGGACTTTATGCCGGTGGGAGCGGCGCAGGTGATGGTGCACCCTGAGGCCAGCCTGACCGAGTCCTACGTCACCGGCCCGGTGGACAGGATCAATCGCGCCTCTCTGCCAGAGGGGGCCAGGGTTGATATAGTCGAGCACGGCCCGCTTTACGACCGTTTCTCCGTCTACATGCCTGAAAGGTTCATCCTGCGTTTGTTCACGTTCTACTTTCCCGGCTGGCGGGCTTACGTGGACGGCGAGGAGGTCGAGATTGAGATCGCTCACCCCGAAGGGTTCATCACGTTTTGGGTTCCTGAAGGGGAGCACGAGGTGGTAGTGCGCTTCGAGGACACGCCGCCTCGCACGGCCGGGTGGATCATCTCGGCGGCAGGTCTAGCGATGCTGGTCATTGCACTGGCACTGATGCGCAACTCCCCAGCCCCCGATCCTTCGACAAGGCTCAAGACATGTCCCCAATCCCTAATCTGGCTGGGTGGGACGCTTTTGCTTTTCATGATTCTCAAAAGCGGCATAATTGACCCCCGCGATGATTGGCTGCGTTACACCTCGCCGCCGGGGCAGGCGCGGGCTGCGCAACAAGAGTTGCGGGCCAATTTTGGCAACCAGGTTGAGCTTTTGGGCTACGATTTGCCCCGGCGGCGCGTCAGAGCTGGCGAGTCGTTTTCGGTGGTGCTTTACTGGCGCGCTTTGACCCCTTTGGATGTGAACTATCAATCCTTTGTTCACCTGGCCCACCCGTTGAACGTCCTGTGGGGGCAGGAGGATCACCTCAATCCGGGCGGTCTGCCGACGACGCGCTGGCCGCTCGACAAGTACGTGTGGGACGAGTACGAGATTCGTGTCTTGCCAGAGACGCCGCCGGGGGAGTATGTGCTCAACGTGGGGCTTTACTCGCAAGCTGGTGGCTATTGCTTGCGGCGGTATGATGAGGAGGGGCAAGCTGTTGGCGATAGTATTGTAATCACCTCAATCGAGGTGATCGAGTAGCCACGCGTGTATGTGAAACTGAGACCTCCGAGGTTTGCAGAAAACCTTGGAGGTCTAATCTAACCCTTACTGCGAGTGCTTTTCGAGAGTACGTGCCAGAATTCCCTCACGCTCGGATAGATCGGAGAGTTGATGTTTCTTGTGATGCCGTTTGTGCCTCTGCGGCTGGGCGTGGGCGCGTTGCAGTGCAATCTCCATTGCCGTCTCGGTAGGCTCGATTTCTTCCTCGGCAATTTCTTCCACTAGTGCGTCGTCAACGCCGGCCATTGTCAGATCAATCCGGTGCTTTTGGTGATCCAGTTTGAGGATACGCACTTCTACCTCATCGCCTATCTTGACTAATTCGGATGGATGGCGGACATAGTCTGCGGACATCTCTCGAACGTGTAACAGTCCTGGGCGTTCGGCACCGATGTCTACGAAAACACCGTAGGGTTCCATCCGCATTACAGTCCCGGTGTAGACTTGGCTCTCGGCCAGTTCGCGCCAATCTACATCAGGCGGTTTGACCATCGTCAAGGCGATGCGACCCTGCTCAACGTTTACTTTTGTGACCCACACACTCACACTGTCTCCTGGTTGCACCACGTCTGCAACGCGGTTGATGCGGGTGGAGGCAAGTTGGGAAATGTGAACCATTCCATTTCGTTCCAGGCCGATGTCTATCACCGCTCCATACAGTTGTGTTTCTTTGACTGTTCCTTGCAAGTGCATCTTGGGTTGCAAATCGGCGATAGATTGGGGTTGTGCTTGTTCCATGTGAACTCCTTCATTTAATGTTTTACCGGTGCCATTATAATGCATGCCCTCCAAGTGTCAAGGTGGCTCTGCCCTCACTCTACTTCGCATAGTCAATATAATATACCAAAATTTGTCCCCTTTTTGTTTCTTAAAGTGCAAAACTGGCTATGCGAAAAACCAGCTAGATAAAAAAATGCTCGCGGCAAAGATTTCTCCCTTACCAAGTCGCGCCAGGGAAGGTGACCACACCAGCATGAATACCCACACGCCTGTACATTTTTACGCCGGCGTACGGCTCGCCCAAGATGCTGTCATGGATAGCCCAGCTGCGGCCTCGGATACTGGACTCTGCTCCAGGGCGACGGAATGGAGTACTTCCATCGAGTCGCTTGAATAGCAATCCCCCAGGAGCAAATTCTTTGTGAATCCACTCCATCCGGCCCAAGCACAGCATATAGGAGAAACCGAGCCGCTCGAATAGAATGGCGTTATGATAAGCCAGGGGTTGGATGTAAACAGCGTCGTGGTTGAGGCCAGTGATGAACCGCTCCAGGGTGGGGATTAACCGCCGGGTCAAACGTAAGCCTCTCCTCACCTGTCCTGGCGCCAGCCCAGCTTCCATTGCCCGCACTTCTTCCTCAATATTGCGCTCTAATGTGCCAAAATAGGTCGGCGTGCCATCCGGCAGGCGATCCGTATCGAAACGCTCCGCGTGGGGATCATTTATGATGAACAGGATCACTTCGATTTGATTGTTGGGCGTGTCGGCCATTTGCAGATACACAACCGGTTCTTGAGCTTTCCAGGCGTGACGCAATGAAATTTCCACAGACGATGTTCCAGGGTAACACTCGATTTTGAGCAGGGAGTGGCCTTCGCTATCAGTCAACGTTTCGGGGTTGATTCCCAAGCGTTGGGGAATCTCACGGGGTATTAAACGGCGATAGACTGGCAACTTTTCTTCGTCAGGAAGATTGTTGACCTGGTTGATAGAGAATAATTGCGTGTCCAGTAGAGAAGGCGGTTGCCGCATCACTTGTACCGTTCCTTCAAAGCCCGCTCAACATCTCGCTGGGCATCCCGCTTGGCGATAGCCTGCCGCTTATCATACTTGCGCTTTCCGCGCGCCAGCGCGATCTCAACCTTAGCCCGGCCGCCCTTTAGGTACAAGCGTGTGGGTATGATGGTATATCCGCGTTCTTGGATGCGCGAGATGAGTCGGTTGATCTCCCGCCGGTGGAGCAACAACTTGCGCGGCCGGCGCGGCTCGTGACCATATCGCCCTGATGGGTCATAAGGAGCAATGTGGATGTTCATCAGCCATAGCTCCCCGTTACGGGGCTGCACGTATCCATCGCTCAGATTCACCCGCCCAGCGCGGATGGATTTAATCTCCGTTCCTGTCAGAACCAGCCCAGCTTCGCGGCGATCTTGGAGATTGAAATCACGCCCGGCCTTGCGATTGGTGGCAACGACCTTGATACCCACCATCATTCACCTGTGAGAAGATATTCGACGGCCCGTTCCAACTGCGGATCAGTGTCCGGTTCCAAATCCCCTTCCTCCGGCCACGGAACTTGGATATCAGGGGCAATTCCCTGGCCGTGGATGGCCTTATCGTTGGGAGTGAACCAACGGGCAGAAGTGACCCGCAGTTCAGAGCCATCGCTGAGTGTAAAGGGGCGCTGCACCGAACCTTTGCCAAAAGTGAGTTCTCCAATCAAGATGGCGCGTTCGTGATCCTGCAACGCGCCGGCGACGATCTCGGATGCGCTGGCGCTGCTCCCATTTACCAGTACAACCAGCGGCACATTCTCTCCCACGTTCCCTGGGTTAGCGTCAACCCGCTGTTCCCGACCGTCGCTCCAGCGCTCAATGACAATTGTCCCATCGTCGAGGAACAGGTCAGAGACCTCTATGGCCTGTTCTAGCCAGCCGCCGGGATTGTTGCGCAGGTCAAACACAATGCCAACCGGATCTTGAGCCAAAAGTTCCTCCAGGCCATCCTCCATCCGCGTGCTGGCCGTGGCGCTGAACTCGTGCAGGCGGATGTAGCCGATGCCGTCGTCGCGCATCTCCACCTCGGTGATGGGAATCTCCATCTGCGCACGGGTGACAATGACCTCGAATGGCTCTGGCTTCCCTTCACGCTCGACGAGCAACACGACATCGCTCCCCGCCGGGCCGCGAATCAGGCCGATGGCTTCGTAAAGCGTCTTCCCGACAATGGAAACGCCGTCCACTTGCACGACCCGGTCGCCGGTGAGCAACCCCGCTTTCTCGGCTGGCCCGCCCTCAAAGATACCAACCAGTTCGACTTTGCCTTCATCATCCAGGTCCACAAACGCGCCGATGCCCTCAAATTCGCCGGTGGCATCCTCCTGTATCACAGAGGCGACGTCTGGCTCGATGAAGGTGGTGTAATCATCGTTCAATGTGTTCAACATGCCATGGATGGCCGCGTAGGTCACTTTTTGCATACTCGGCAGATCGCCGTAGAAATTGCGCTGCACCAAATCCCACACCTCCCAAAAGACCTGGAAGGCTTCTTCATCTTCGTTCTCCGGCGTGGGAAGCGGCACAGGCGTGGGCGATGGGGTGGGGGGGGCTTGCTCTGTAGCCTGGGGCGGCGGGGTGGGTGTGGGGGCAGCGGCTGACCACGATGGTAGTGTGCCGTTCCCGGTCAACACATAAGATGTGCCAAAGCCAGCCACAAAGGCAGTCGCTGAAAACACCACGACAATTATGCTCACGAACACAAACTTTATCACATTGCGTAGGATACTATTATCCATTACCAACTCCTGGGGTGCAGTAGCCGTGCTTCTACTGCGATTGTAAATACGCTACGGCGCGATCAAGTTGCTCGTCTGACAGATCATCGCCGCGAGCGATATAGATATCAGGTGTCAATCCCTTCCCGTTGATCTTGTTTCGGTTTGGTGTTAGCCAGACCGCCGAAGTCACATGCAAGGACGAGCCATCGGATATCTCGTAAATCAATTGAACCAATCCCTTACCAAAAGTAGGCTCACCGATCAGAGGGGCACGGCTGTGATCCTGTAGCGCCCCGGCGACGACCTCGGCTGCGCTGGCTGTTTCCCCGTTGACCAGGACGACCAGGGGAATGTCGGTGGCAACACCTCCGGGCTGCACTTGGAGAGTGCGCTCTTCAGAGGCGCGGTTTATCTCGTACAACACAACCCCATCGTTGAGAAACTGGCTGGCGACGACCACTGCCGGGTCAAGCAACCCGCCGGAGTCGTCGCGTAGATCCAGTACCAGGTTGGTGGCTCCCGCTGCTTGCAATTCTTGGATAGCAGTCACGGTCTCGTCGCTTGTTCGTTCGGTGAATGACTTGATGTGAATGTAGCCGATGCCGGTCGCCTGATCGAGCACTCGCCAAATGACAGATGGCACTTGAATCTCCTCCCGCGTGATGGTGAGATCAAACGGCGGGGTGGGGGGGCGAGAGATGGTAAGCGTCACCGCTGTGCCAATCTCACCATGGATGTGGGCCCTTGCGTCGTCTAGGGTTGTCGCTGGGGTAATCTCTGTGCCGCCCAATGCCAGTAGGATGTCTTCCTCGATAACCCCGGCCCGCTCGGCGGGAGAGTCGGAGTAGGGGAAAAGAATCATCTGCCCCTCCACATTGCGCCACAACGTCACTCCTATACCGCCGAAGGAACCGCGCATCCTGTCCCGCTCCAACTCGTGGGGCTGAGGTGCAACGAAAGTAGTGTAGGGGTCGTCGAGCAGAGCCAACACCTCGCGAATGGCTCCGTACGTGCGCTCCTGTGGCGAAGGGATATCACCATAGAAATACTTTTCCACCTGTGTCCATGCTTCCCAGAACACCCCCAATGGCTGGGAGCGTTTTGCCATAAACTCGCCCCAGAGTTGCTGGGTCACGATTCCGGTTGCGAAGGCTATGCCGAGACAGAGGAGAAAAGCAGCAAATAATCGAAGAGTATGCTTTCTTGACATAAATAAATGTATCCATGTATTCGTCTGTGAGTCCAGCCCAAGTGGACTATTCTAACACAAAGCAGGAAGCAGGCAAGCGGTTATAGAGAGATAATTTCTGTTGTTTTTCGTCAAATCTTATATTATGTCAAGTTACTTATGTCAAACAGACACCTTATTTGACATAATATATCTAGTCGGAAGTCGAAATCACTGATGGAAAAAACAAAATCGAGACTGCACAGCCTTGACGGCAGAGATACCCTGTGCTAAGATACCGCCAATAGATACAATTTCAGCGAAAGGTGTGGTCAGCATGAAAAACAGATCAAACTTTATTCAGCAAGGCCCCACTGTATGGAGCATCCTGGGATGGATCGTTCTGGTGGCGCTAGGCATGGGGTTAATCTGGATTGGCTTTGTGCGGCCTTTTGGTACAGGCAAAAGTGAGCCGTCTGCTGCAGCCACCGAGTTGCCGGTAAGTACAGCGGCTGATTCAACCCCAACGACGGTCTTGTATCCCACCTTTACCCCTCTGGCTGTATCGCCGTTACCCACCGTGGTTCCTACCGAAGCATCTACCACACTTCCCCCGACCGCAGTCTCTCCGACGCAAGTCCCATCTACGCCGGGTATCGTGGCAGGCGACAAGGGAGTAAATGTGCGCAGCGGGCCAGGCACGAACTATACTAAACTGGGGTATCTCGAACCGGGCAGCCAGGCCGAGGTGACTGGTCGCTACAGCGATTGGTGGCAGATCAAGTATAACGGGAGATCGGGATGGGTGTTCGGTGAACTTGTCACTGCCTCGGATGTGGCTAGTGTTGCACAGGTCGAGCCACCCCCTGCACCGACCGCTGCCCCAGTGACTGCCGTCCCTCCGACTGCACCTCCACCGCCGACTGCCGCGCCCGTTACCGATGTGCGCGGTCTGCACCCAGACAAGTTCGAGGTCGAAGGCGCGCCAGGGCCGTACAAATTGGGCAACCCAATCTGGTTCAATATGTGGATCACCAACCAAACCAGCGCGTCGGTCGAGTACGAGTATCTGGGAGTGCAAGTGGAAGAAACGGGGGCGGTGCAAAAGAGCTGGGTATACTCCGAGTTCTCACCCAACCAGCATTTTTCCCACCACGACCAGATGCACGACAAAATCAGTGCTCCTGGCACGTATCACCTGTGGCTGGTAATCCAATTCCGCGATGGGAATGGCTTCAGGTTAATGGGCCCGGTAGAGGTCGTTGTCCAGTAGCCCCCCCCACCCTACAATGTATTGGCCGCGGCCATCAGCTTTTTGATGTCAGGTGGTTCAGAAAATAGCATAGTACGATTCTCCTTGAAACCCATACCACCCATTCCACTATATTCCCAACTCACTTGACAGAAGAAGGAATACGAATCTGAAAGGTGGACCCTTCTTGCCAGGCACTTTTGACCTTGATGCTTCCTCCCAGCCCCTCTATGTACTCTCTGGTCCAGAAAAGTCCAAATCCCATACCGGTTCCTTTTGTTGACCAGCGCAACTCGAATACCTTGTTCAAATTCTCGTGTTTGATACCCATGCCATTATCGGATAGCAGCACTTCTATAACCGAACTGCCGCTTAGGTGACTTTCGATTCGCAACTCGCCGCCTTCTCCCTTTTCCTGGATCGCTTCTACGGCGTTCTTTATCAAAACCCTGAATGCCTCGATGAGCATGTCCGGTGATGTTTTCACCGGGGGCAGATTTTCTGATAATGATGTATGCACAACTATTCCCTCTTGGGCTTTAAATTCATCTTGATTCCGTATGACCCTTGCAATTGCCCAGTTCAAGCAGACATTGACGTCGGTCGGGACATCGGGGGTCTCGTGCCAGGGTTCATGCAAGTGATCTAGAATATTGGCTGCCTCATTCAGGCGGTTGAGCATCTTGTCGCTTAACGCGAGTATCTCACTGCGTCGTTCGGGAGGTGCTACCTGTACCAGGTGAAGGTGCGTTTGAAAGGCAGCGATGTGATTGCGGAGCGTGTGGACGAAAGCCGCTGCGCTGAAGGCCATCTTGCCGAATACTTGCGCTACCTGTCGCCGCTCCTCCGCCTTGCGGTAGAGGCGGGCATTCCGAATCCCGGCGGCAGCCTGCTGAGCAAAGGCTCTCAACAACTCGATTTCTCCGCCGCCGAGCTTTTTCGACCGGGTAGCTGCAAAGAGATTACCGACGCACTCTCTTTTGGGCTGCTCCTCGGTGAACATTGTCAGGAAGAAAGGAACGGCTATGACTTGCTGGACACCTAGAGCTTGCTGAATGCCTTTGACAACTGGCCTGGAGGCAAGCGGGGCGATGGGCGTAAATAGATCGTAGAGATCATTGCTGATGACAGGCCCGCCGGCCTTGAAGGCTCGCACGCTGAGATTGCTTTTACATTCCTCCTGATAGACATAGACTCTGGCGATGTCCGGGTCGGTGATGCTCACTGGCTGCTCCGAGTATTTAGAAATCTCAGCCTCCCACCCATGTATCTGCTCCTCAGTCGCAAGATTGGGATTGACGTAAAAAGCGCGCACTGGAAGCGAGTCGTCTGGCTCGTAAGTGGCTACCATAGCTCCCGCGTAGCCAAGATCAGATACAACCCCTTCCACGATCCGTTCAAGCACCTGCTCCTCATCCCGTAAATTGGACTGCATCTCAAAGACAATCTCCTGCGCCACCTGGATGTGCAATCGTCGCCGCTCGCTCTCAATCGCAGCGGCAACTTGCCGGCCAAAGGCGGATAGAATGAGCCGGTCTCGTTGCGAAATTTTTTCCTGCTTGGCTACAAAGAGATTGCCGACACATTCTCTCTCTGATTGCCCGTTAACGAGCGTCTTGAGAAAAAAAGGAATGGCTATGACTTGCTGAATGTCTAGAGCCTGCTGGATGCCTTTGACGATTGGTCGGGAAGCAAGCGGAGCGATAGGTGTGAATAGATCGTAAAGATCGTTGCTGGTGATAGGCCCACCGGCCTTGAAGGCTCGCACACTGAGGTTGTCTTTACATTCCTCTTGATAGACGTAGACTCTAGCAATGTCCGGGTCGGTGATGCTTACTGGCTGCTCCGAGTATTTGGAAATCTCTGCCTCCCATTTGTGTATCTGTTCCTCGGTCGCGAAACCAGGATCAACATACAAAGCGCGCACGGGGAGTGAATCTCCCTGTTCATACGTAGCCACCATAGCCCCGGCATAGCCAAGCGCTTCCACTACATCACGAACTATTTGCTGAAGAGTGGTTTCTAAACCAACCCCAACTATTCGTTCAATTGGGGACTCTTTGACAGAAACCGGGCCAATTTGACGTTTGACCAGTGTGCGGGTGATGGCACGCATTACCCACGCGATTGGGGGCAAGTTGACGATCCATCCAACCAGACGCGAATTGGCAAGTTGCCCGGCACGCTTTTTCAACTGCGTAGAATGATTTGCTCTCATTATATCTCCCCTTGCCCACCCTGAGGAAGCGCACTGCACTTCCCTACCTGTTTCGTCCAATCGTGATATACCATTTCTTTGTGCTTGACCAGAACTTTGGTGAGATTGAACTTGTCCGGGATGGTTTCCCTATTATGTGAGAACAGCAAGAGATATTTGAGGCCTATCCAGACCAACTGCTGAAAAGAAATCGGCT
>QMOE01000025.1 GCA_003648125.1 Chloroflexota bacterium | reverse complement strand
TTTCCTCATAACGGGAATTGCTGCCTCTGAACAGAAAGGCAGGTTTGGAAACCTGCCCTACAGTCAGCGCGATTTCCAATCGCGGCTACAGCGCGCAAACGCCCCGGAATATTGAAAAGATACTCTACCAGTACGAAGCAACTTTTTGTTAGATTATCCAAACTTGAACATCTCAGTGTATCTCTCTGCCTTCTCTATGCTCTCTGTGTAACTGATTTTGGTTTCTTTGAAAAAGTGTCCGGTAGTGAATGCAACCTCCACGATCGAATCAAGTTGGCAAGAAACCACAAACGGGGTATGATAAAGCCCAAGATTTTACCCTCACCAATCAAAATGAACTCTAACACAAGCACAACACACCGCGTCACGCGGCGGCGATTTCTCAAGTGGATGCTGGGCGGCAGCGCAACGATCAGCCTGTCAGCCCTGGGAGGAATGAGCTATGCCACATTCGTCGAGCCGGACTGGCTCGCGCTGGAGCGTATAAATGTGCCACTCGCCAGCCTGCCTGCCGCCCTCGATGGTTTTACCATCGCGCAGCTCTCAGACCTGCACCGAGGGCCAGACGTAGCGCAAGAGGATGTCGCGCGAGCAGTGAAGCTGGCGCTGCGGCAGAAAGCCGACCTGATCCTGCTGACCGGCGACTATGTATCGGTCTCTGCCGCATACGCTCCTTCATGCGCCGAGGCGCTGGCTCCTCTCACCGCTGGCGGCGACGCACTGGCCTGCCTGGGCAATCACGACCACTGGACAGACGCGGACGCCGTCGCCGGAGCGCTGACAGACGCTGGGCTTTTCGTGCTGCGCAACTCGGCGCGGGAAGTGGCAGATGGGCTGTGGGTAGCAGCGGTGGACGATGTGTGGGAGCAGCACGCCGACCTGGAGCAGGCCCTGGAGAACATACCGGCCGGCGCGACAATCGTGCTCCTGGCCCACGAGCCGGACTATGCCGACGTAGCAGCAGCCGACGGGCGGGTGAGCCTGCAACTTTCGGGCCACTCCCACGGGGGGCAGGTGCGCTTGCCTCTCATCGGGCTACCGATACTGCCCTACCTGGCCCGCAAGTACCCGGTCGGACGGTATCGGGTGGGAGGGATGTGTCTCTACGTCAACAGAGGGATAGGATTGATCCCACCGGCGATACGCTTCAACTGCCGCCCAGAGGTAACACTTTTAACTTTAGAGCGCGGGACATCAACATAGCAGAGGCTTGAAATAAGGAGAACGCAATGAGCAAAGCACGTTGCCCTACCTGCGGGGGCAAATTAGTAGAAGGCATCGTCATCAGCAGCGGCGCAATGTGGACGGACAGCCGCACACGCTTTGTGCCGGCCAGTTCTCTCGACGATCGCTCACTCTTTGGCCGATACCGTCAGGAGATTCCAACGGCAGCGCGGGCCTGCCTGCAATGTGGCACGGTCACATTGTTTGTCAATCCGGGCAGGCTGGCAGCGATAGTACAAAAGCAACCAGCTAAGACGAGCCCGACCGAATAGCAGATTCCCAAGCAGCCCGAGCCGCCGCTTGTTCGGCCGCCTGCTTGCTGTGCCCCGTCCCTCGCCCCGCCACCTCTTGGCCCAGCAACACCTCCGCCTCGAATATCTTGGCGTGATCAGGACCCTCCTCAGCAACAATGCGATAATGGGGCGTGGCCCTCAGTTTAGCCTGGCTCCACTCCTGGAGACGACTTTTGGCATCCAAATCCGCCTCCGCCGCCAGCGTCGCTTCGGCCACCGGCCCGATGAGCAGCTCAATGAAAGCCTCGACGACCGCCAGCCCACCATCCAGGTAGAGCGCGCCCACCACGGCCTCGAAAGCATCGCACAAGTTGGCCTCTCGCTCCCGCCCACCGGCCTCTTCTTCTCCATATCCCAGCCACAATGCCGCGCCGATTCCCAGTCGCTCGGCAAACCGCGCCAGTGTGTTGGTGCGCACCAAAGCCGCCCGCAGACGGGTCATCCGTCCCTCGTGGAAATCGGGATAGTGACGGTAAATCCACGCCCCGGCGACGAAATCGAGCACCGCGTCGCCCAGGAACTCGAGGCGCTGATTGTCGCCCGTCTCGCCCTCTGGATGTTCGTTGACGTAGGAGGGATGGGTGAGAGCGCATCGGAGGAGATCAGGATCAAGAAAAGAATATCCCAATGCCTGTTGCAGGGATTCGAGGGTAATGGATGGGTCTCGATTGCCGGTTGCTGTATTGTCGTTCATTCCAGTCCCGCTCCTTCTCGTTCGTACCTGCTTCGCAAAAAGGGCGACCGCGAGGGTCGCCCCTACCCACCGTTCACTGTCTCCTCGCGCAACTCGCGGCTCAACCGCAGCCGGAAGCGCGCCAAATCACGGAATGCTTTGAGGATCACCTTGAGGTTAGCGCCGGTCGCTTCGCCAATCACGCGCGGCAGATGGGTCACCGGCACATCGGTGATACGATAGCCCCGCGCCTTGGCGCCGGCCAGAAATTCCGTATCAACCATCGCCCCATCAGAGACAATCGTCACGTGCTCCAAAATCTCGCGCCGGAACAGCTTGAAGCCACAATCAATATCGCGGCACAAGTGACCAAACAGCAGCCGCACCACCGTGTTCCAGCCCCAGGCGTTGAGCCGGCGGACGAAGGCATCTTGCCGTTCAGCTCTGTAGCCGGAGACAATGTCCGCCTCATCAATCCGTTCCAGAAGCAAACTTATCTCGCCAAAGTCAAACTGATTATCGGCCGGGACGAACGCAATCAGCTCTTTGGTAGCAGCGGCAAACCCGGCCTTTAGCGCTCCGCCATAGCCCCGATTGGGGTAATGTTCCACCAACCGGAAGTTTGGAACGCGCTGCGCCAACTCGCGGGCGATCTCACCCGTGCGGTCGGCGCTGCCATCGTTGACCAGAATGATCTCATAGTCCACACCCAATTGCTGGGCCACGGCTGAGACCTGTTCTACGGCCCTGGCAACGTTCGCCTCTTCGTTGTAGGCGGGAAGAACGATAGAAAGAGAGAGCATAAGGAATCCTTTCACCTCCAAAAGTTACGCGGTATTATATCACACTCAATTACATTGCTCAACCCTGTGCTTTAGGGTATAATCTGAGCAGAACTTGCTATGGCTAAAATCACACACTCGATCAAAGATAGCCTCACCCGCACGCGCAACGCGGTCTTTAGCCGCATCGCCGGGCTGCTGGGCGCCAGCCAGGTGACGGACGCCACCTGGGACGAACTGGAGGAATTGCTCATCCAGGCCGACGTGGGCGTGGAGACGACGCTCTACCTGGTCGAGCGGCTGCACCAACGCGCCCGCGACGAGGCAATTCTGCAAGCTGATACGCTCCAGAGAGCGCTGCGGGAGGAAATGCGGGCGCTGCTGCCCGAACCATCGCCGCTTGACCTGGGAGGCCGGCCGCTGGACGTGATACTCGTCATCGGCGTGAACGGCTCCGGCAAGACGACCAGCATCGCCAAACTGGCCTATCGCTACCGGCAGCGCGGTCGCCGGGTGTTGCTGGCGGCCGCCGACACATTCCGCGCCGCAGCAGTGGATCAGCTAGAGATTTGGGCCAGGCGGGCGGGCGTAGACATCGTCAGAGGGCCAGAGGGCGGCGACCCTGGCGCGGTCCTCTTTGACGCGCTGCAAGCCGCCCAATCACGTGGGATGGACATGGCGATTGCCGACACCGCTGGGCGGCTGCACACCCAGTACAACCTGATGGCCGAGCTACGCAAGGTGCGGCGGGTAGCGGAGAACAACGTCGCGGGCGCGCCCCACGAGACGCTGCTGGTGCTCGACGCCACCACCGGGCAGAACGCGCTCTCGCAGGCACGGCACTTTCAGGAAGCGGTGAAAGTGACCGGCGTGGTGCTGGCGAAACTGGATTCCACCGCCAGGGGCGGGATGGTCTTTGCCATTGCCCGCGAACTGGGGCTGCCGGTGCGCTTTGTCGGCACGGGAGAAAAGATGGATGACCTGGCTCCATTCGACGCAGACACATTTATGGAGGGATTGTTTACATAATGGAAGCACTTGACCGTTTGACAACTCTGAAACAAAAACTAGATCACATCCGGGGGCGTCTTTGACCTGGCTGCAAAAGAGCGAGAAATCACCAAACTGGAAAAACAGGCCGGCGAACCCGACTTTTGGGACGATCCCGAGACCGCTCAAGCGGCAATGCGCCGCCTCTCCGGCCTGCAGGAAGAGGTGGAACGCTGGGACGTATTGGCGCAGCGAGTGCAGGATACGCTAGAACTGGTCACGCTGGAAGATGAAAGCCTGGGAGAAGAACTGACCGCCGAGACGGAATCACTGGAGCAGGAAATAGACCAATTAGAGTTCCATCTGCTTCTCTCCGGTCCCTACGATCGGGGTAACGCCATCCTGGCTATCCACGCCGGAGCCGGCGGCACCGATGCCCAGGACTGGGCCGAGATGCTGTTGCGCATGTACCTGCGCTGGGCCGAATCACGCGGCTACGCCGCCGAGGTGGTGGACCGGCTTATCGGCGAAGAGGCCGGCATCAAGCGGGCCATGGTCACCATCTCCGGCGCTTATGCCTACGGCTACGCCCACGCCGAGCGGGGAGTGCACCGGCTGGTGCGCCTCTCCCCCTTCGACGCGGCCCATCGCCGCCACACATCCTTCACGCTGATCGAGGTCTGGCCTGACATCGGCGACAACGTCTCGGTGACAATTGACCCGAACGACCTGCAGATTGACACCTTTCGCGCCTCGTCGGCCGGCGGGCAGCACATGCAGAAAAATGAGACGGCGATACGCATCACTCACATCCCCACCGGCATCGTCGTCTCCTGCCAGAACGAGCGCTCGCAGATCCAGAACCGCGAGGTGGCGATGCGCGTGCTGCGGGCGCGGCTGCTCCAATTGGAAGAGGAAAAGCGCCGCGCCGAAATCGCCGAGCTTAAAGGCGAGCACGTGGACGCCGGCTGGGGCAACCAGATTCGCTCCTACGTATTGCATCCTTACCAAATGGTCAAAGATCACCGCACCAACCACGAGACCGGCAACATCCAGGCTGTGCTCGACGGACGGCTGGACGAGTTCATGGAGGCCTATCTGCGTTTTACGATGGGAACCAAAGAATCCAATGTTTGAGGAGAGGAAAAAATGAGAAAGAAAGAGATCAGCAAATCCAAACCCACGACCTCGGCAAAGAAACGCCCAGTTCGCTCCACTGGAGCGCGGAAGAAAAGTGTCACTCGGCCAGTAGCGAAACCCCGTGCTACAACCACCAGTGGGTCAAAGAGAAAGCGGGAAATCCGAGCGACCACCAGCCCGGCGGCCGCAGTCTCATCTGCCCAAGACATCCACAGCAGACTGGACGCACTCCAGGATCGGTTCGGCGATCTGCAAGAATCAATGTTGCTGACCAACGTCCATAGCGAGATGGCGGAAATCGAGAACGCGCTTTCGCTGCTACCGACCGCAATCGAGCAAGTGCGCGCCAGGGGCTATGTTTTCCAAAGCTTTTTGGAAAACAAGATCAACGTACTGACCGAAAAGTGGAACGAGATGCGAAGCCGCGTATCTCGCGAGATAACCCAGCGCACACGGGAACTGGAGCGGGATTCCGACGCAGCAGAAAACGCGCTGCGTCAAGCGGCGAGCGGACACGCCTCACGGGTGAGCCGCGCCGAAAGCGCCATCTCCACATTCGAGAGCAAAGTGCGCGCGGCCCGGTCGGCGGTCGAGGCGATGTACAAACCGCTCCAACAAAACGTGGATCAGACCCAGCGCCAGGTCACACAAATCAGCCAGATGCTCGACCAAATAGACGAGGCCAGTTTCCAACTCTACCCGGCCGAGGATCCCGTAGCGGTCTGCAAGGCCCAATACATAGAGAGAGAAGACGAGGGCCCAAAAGGCCTGCTCTACCTCACCGACGCGCGGTTGCTCTTTGAGCGGAAAGAGCAAGTCGCCACCAAGAAGGTGCTCTTTATCACCACCGAGAAAGAGACCGTGCAGGAATTTGTCTTTGAGGTGCCAGTCGGGCAGATAGACGAGATCACGGCCAGCGACAAGAGAAAACTCTTGAAACGCAAAGAGATGCTGGAACTGGCCTTCGCCCCCGAAGCTGACTTGAGCGGGGCCACGCTGCGCTTGCTCGATGCCAAAAACGAGGACTGGGACAAGCTGATTGGCCGGGTCAAGTCCGGCGAGATTGACAAGGAACGCACGCAGCCGAAGGACGAGGCGGCGGAAGAAGCCGTCCGCACCGCGCCCACCAAGTGCCCTACCTGCGGCGCGACACTCGACGTCGAAATCGTGCGCGGGATGAAAGAGATCACTTGCGAGTACTGCGGCTCGGTGATTCGGTTGTAGGGGCAACCCTCGCGGTTGCCCACCACCAGGAGGGTAAAGCAGATGGCAGAGAAACTCGTCGGCAAAGTTGACCACTGGTTTGGCAAGATTGGCGTCGCCGGAGTTGCGAGCGCGAGTTGGCGACCGCGTCTACAAAGTAACGTGACCCTTGACTGACATCCTAAGCCAAGTCCAGCATACAATCGAGGCACACGGCCTGCTCGCGCCCGGCGACGGGGTCATCGTCGGCGTCTCTGGCGGGCCTGATTCAGTCTGCCTGCTCCACGTGTTGCTGCGCTTGCGCGAGAAACTTGATCTGCGGCTCCACGTGGCCCACCTGCACCACGGCGCGCGTGGGGCCGAGGCCGACGGAGACGCCGAGTTCGTAGCCGCACTCGCCGCCGAGTGGGGGCTGCCGGTCACGGCCGAGCGGCAAGACGTACCGGCGCTGGCGAGAAAATACAAAATGGCTTTCGAGGAAACGGCCCGCCGCGTGCGCTATGCCTTCCTGGCCCGCGTGGCCGGGGAAATCGGCGCGGCCAAAATCGCAGTGGGCCACAACGGGGACGATCAGGCCGAGACGGTACTGATGCACTTTTTGCGTGGTGCCGGCCCGGCAGGCTTGCGCGGCATGCTGCCCCTCACACCCATCACAGATTACCACCTACTCGAACCATTCGCTGGGCAGGAGGCAGGAGGCAAGGAGCAAGCAGCTGGAAGTAGGAGACAAGATTCCTGTATCCTGCATCCTGCACTCTTTATCATCCGTCCCCTCCTGGAAATTCCCCGCGCCGCCATCGAAGCCTACTGCGCTGACCAGGGATTCGCGCCGCGCTTTGACCGCTCCAACCTGGACACCACCTACTTTCGCAACCGGCTGCGGCACGAGTTACTGCCGCTGCTGGAGACCTACAACCCCAACGTCCGCGCCCGGCTGCGCCGCACCGCCAAGGTCGTCGCCGCCGACTATAAACTGCTGGCCCAACTGCGGGAGCAAGCCTGGGTCGAAACGGTGCGAGAAGAGGGGGATGAGAGCATTGTCTTTGACCTGGTCGCCTGGCGAGCGTTACCGGTGGCCCTACAGCGCGCCATCCTGCGCCAGGCGACTTACCGGCTGCGCAGAACGCTGCGCGATATGGACTTTATTCACGTGGAGCACGCCCGCCAGGTAGGACTGGCGGGTCAGACCGGAGCACAGGCCACGCTGCCGATGGGATTGACCCTCAACGTGGAGTATAACACGTTGACCATAGGAAATACAGACGGTATCCCCACTCTACCCGATGAACCGCTGCTGTGGAATGGGGAATCGCTGTCCGTACAAGTGCCCGGCACGACGCGACTTTCTCAGTCAAAGTGGATCTTGCAAACAAAGACGCTGACAAAGTGGGACGCAGCTCAAATCGTGGCCAATGCCGATCCCTGGACGGCCTACCTGGACGCAGACACACTCGCCGGGCCGCTGACGCTGCGGCCCCGCCGGCGGGGAGACCGCTTCCGGCCTCGGGGGATGGGCGGGCACAGCGTCAAACTGAGCGCATTTCTGATCAATCTCAAAATTCCCCGCGCCTGGCGTGACCGCGTCCCGCTGCTCGTGGCGGGCGGCGAGATTGCATGGGTGTGCGGCCGGCGCATCGGAGAAGAGTTCGCCGTTGGCCCAGAGACACGGCGGGCGGCGCAGTTGCAGTTCGAGCGTGAATCCACACAAGCAATGGAGGTATCTTTTCAATATTCCGGGGCAAGGTCCAAGTAGAGCGGGTTTGCTAACCGCCATAATGGGTCGGATAGCAAATCCGACCTACTTTCGCCCCATCTTTTTGAAAAGATACCAATGGAGGTAATATGTTAAACGACAGCGGTATGAGCGACAAAGCGCGTGCGATCCTGTTCTGGCTTACCATTGCCCTGATCATCATCGTCGCCGTCATGGCCATTGTCACCATCTTGCGAGCGTGCAACAGTATCATATCACCACCGGAAGAACCGCTAACGATCAGCCCCGGTGAAATCAGCCTGTGCTCCGGTGAGCAACACCAATTCACCGTCGCGGGCAATCTGGATGTTTCGTGGGAAGCCACGGGGGGCATCATCAGCAACGGCGGCCTCTTCACCGCCGGCGACGTCCCCGGCGACTATACGGTCACGGCGGCTGGCGTTGACACCCGTCAGCAAGTCGAAGCGGTCGTACACATCACCACCTGCGCCCCCAGCCCCACGCCCGAACCATCTCCCACTGCCGCCCCGACCGACACGCCGACGCCAGAGGCCATCGCCCCCCAATCCACCGATCCTCAGGGCGACGTGGGCGCTTACGAAAACAGCGCGCCGGTCGAGGGAATCCCCGCCGGTGTAGATATCAGCGGAGCCAGCATAGCAGCAGATCTGCACGTGTCGCTCCAGCCTACCGAAGGGGTGCCGCCAGAACTGACCGACTGGGCCAGCGAGGGGGAGATACTGTTGTGGATTGCACTCCACACACCGATCCCTAACCCGCCGCCGGTGTACATGAACTGGCTCTTTGCGCTGGACGTGGACGGGAACACAGCCACGGGCCGCCCGGCCGGCAGCCGCCGCATCAACCCCGACTTGGGCGACGAGGCCGTGATCGGGGTCAGCTACGACCCCGCCACCGCCGCTTACGAGCCGTATTTCCTCGTCTGGGACGCAACGCAAGCAAGCTGGATTTCCGGGCCGGAAGGGATACGCTACCGCATAGACGATTCACGCACACTGGTCGCGTTTGCTTTGCCGCTGGAAACGCTCACTCAATCGGTGGCCCAGACCTCTGGTGTGACGCTCGTCCCCGAAGCCGTCAAAGGCCGGGCGGCGGCGGATTCTTACGCGGGCGAGCAGCGGGTGATAGACTTTTATCCCGCTTTGCCGTAATTCAAGACCTCAAAGGTTTCTGAAAACCTTTGAGGTCTCCCCAGTGCAAGGAGCAGACCAATGGGACTGATGGACAAACTACGCCAGGGCGTCGTCGAGGTGGCTGAGGAAGCCGAGAAGGCGGCCCGCATCGGGCGGCTCAGCACCGAGGTCATCGGCTTCAAAGAGCAGAAAGGCCGCATCTTGCGCGAGGTCGGCCAGCGCGTCATTGCAGTCTACGCCGAGGGCGGACGCACCGACCCGGATTTCTCCGCCGAGTGGGGAAAAATCCAAGAATTGGAGGCAGAGATCGCCCAGCGGGAAGAGAAAATCGAGGCGACGAAAACAGGAACATAGTGCGACGCACTTGAGCACATCGCACTTGACAAAAACTAGGCCATCGTCAAAACCTCGGCCACCCGCTCCACCGCCCAATCAATCTCCTCGCGGGTGATGACCAGCGGCGGGGCCAGGCGGATGATGTGCTCGTGGGTCTCCTTGGCCAACACACCCCGCTCTTGCAGCGCCTCGCAGAAGCGGCGCGCCCCACCCGCCTCCCGCTTGAGCACGATGCCGACGAACAATCCTCTGCCCCGGACCAGCCTGACGTGCGGACTCTCAATCTCGCGCAAGCGGGCCATCAGGTATCTCCCCAACTCGGCAGCGCGCTGACAGAGGTTTTCGTCCACGATGACCCTGAGCGCCTCGCGCGCCACCGCGCAGGCCAGCGGGTTGCCACCAAAGGTCGAGCCGTGATCGCCGGGGCTAAAGACGCCCAGCACCTCCTTCGAGGAAACCACCGCCGAGACCGGGTACATGCCGCCCGAAAGCGCCTTGCCCAGCATCACCACGTCCGGGCGCACCCCTTCGTGCTCGCAGGCCAGCAGCTTGCCGGTGCGCCCCAGGCCACTCTGAATCTCATCGGCCATCATCAGGACGTCATGGGCGGTGCAAATCTCTCGCGCGCGCTTGAGGTATCCCTGCGGCGGGATGATGACGCCCCCCTCGCCCTGGATCGGCTCAACGATAAAAGCCACCGTGTTGGGCGTGATGGCTCGTTCTAGCGCACCGGCGTCACCGTAGGGAATCAACTTAAAGCCGGGCGTAAAAGGGCCAAAGCCATCCCGATACTGCTCCTCCGGCGAGAAGGTGATGATAGAGATCGTGCGTCCGTGAAAGTTACCGGAGCAGGCGATGATCTCGGCGCGGTCGTCCGCCACGCCCTTGACCGTGTAGCCCCACTTGCGAGCCGCCTTGAGCGCGGTCTCTACCGCCTCCGCGCCCGAGTTCATCGGCAGCATCATCTCGTAGCCGGTCAACTCGCATAACTCTTTTGCCAGCAGCGGCAGTTGATCGTTGCGGAAAGCGCGCGAGGTCAAGGCCAGCTTGGGCGCCTGCTCGACCATCGCCCGCACGATGCGCGGATGACAGTGACCCTGGTTGACCGCCGAGTAGGCTGCCAGACAGTCCATGTACTTGCGCCCCTCCACGTCCCACACCCAGACCCCTTCCCCACGCGTCAGGACGACGTCGAGCGGTTTATAGTTGTGGGCGTTGTATTGGTCTTCCAACGCAATATAATCCTGTGTGCCTGGTTTATCCATTTTCAACCCCTTTGTGGATGTGCGAATATGTTACCATGATTCAACAGATAGGGAAACTGACAAAGTAGCGTAAAAAGCGCGCCGATTGTCATCCCAACTACCAATCTCTCAATCGCTGTGGTATAATGCAACCCGATGACAGAGTTCGTCCACCTCCACGTCCACAGCGAATACTCGCTCCTCGATGGCCTCAGCAGTTGCAAAGAACTGGCCGAGCGCGCCGTCGAACTGGGCAATCGAGCCCTGGCTCTCACCGACCACGGCGTGATGTACGGCGCGGTCCAGTTCTACAAGGCGTGCCGTGAGGCCGGCATCAAGCCCATCAGCGGGATGGAGGCTTACGTGGCCCCCAGGAGCCACCGGGACCGAGACGCCAAGCTCGACCGCAAGCCCTATCACCTGGTGCTCCTGGCCCAGAACGACACCGGCTACCACAATCTGATGCGGCTGGCGACCATTGCCCAACTGGAGGGCTTTTACTATAAACCGCGCGTGGACAAAGAATTGCTGGCCGAGCACAGTGATGGACTGATCGTCCTCTCTGGCTGCGGTTCCTCCGAGGTTTCCCGCCTGCTCCAGAACGGACAATCAGACCAGGCCCGCAAGGTCATCAACTGGTACCGCGATGTCTTTCCAGGGCGGTACTATCTGGAACTGCAAGAGCACGACATCCCCGAACTGACACAGGTCAACCGCCAACTGATTTCCCTGGCCCGCGAGCTTGACCTGCCGCTGGTCGCCACCAACGACACGCACTACACCCGCCGTGAAGATGCATCCATCCACGACGTGCTGCTGTGTATCCAGACCGGCAAGACGGTCACCGAACCAAAACGCATGCGGATGAACGGCGATAGCTTTTACCTGAAAAGCGGCGAGGAAATGGCCGCCCTCTTTCCCGAAGCGCCCGATGCGCTGGCGAACACGTTGCGCATCGCGGAAATGTGCCAGGTGGAGTTGGAATTCGGCCACTATCACCTGCCCCCCTTCCAGGTGCCGGAAGGATACGACGCCCAATCCTACCTGCGCCACCTGTGCGAGGAAGGACTGCACCGCAAGTACACACCTGTCACCCCCCGGGAGCGCGAGCGGCTCGACTATGAACTGGACATCATCCACCAGATGGGGTTCG
>QMOE01000024.1 GCA_003648125.1 Chloroflexota bacterium | reverse complement strand
CTCATTACCCTTATGCACACAGCAAAATTTATACCATTAATCTATTGATAAGCATCATAGTTTTTTCGAAAACTCAAGTTATTATTTATGGCTGTTTTGATCGCAGAGCTATTATTTCTCATGAAAAATAAGTCATGAAATTGAATCTGTAATTTTGCCATCCTTAAAGTTAAAATATCGGCTTGAAACCCTTTTAAGCTGCTCTGTATCATGGCTTATCCAAATGAGGGACGATTCTGTTTCAAGCATGTAGCTTTTGACAACCTTTTCAACTTTGATACTATTTTCCGAATCAAGATTTGCAGTAGGTTCATCAAGCAAAAGGACTCTGGGACGATTAACAAGCAGACGCAGTAAAGCCAGACGCTGCCGTTCACCACTTGAAAGCCTGCGAACATTCCATTTTAAAGCGCTCGAATTAAACCCTAAAATTTCAAACCATCTTGCATCGAAACTTTTAAAATGTTCTCCAACTGTGTCAAACCACCAATAGCTTTCAGATAAGAGCAGCCCAACTTTTTTTCTCCATTTAGGCCCTGGTATTTTGTTTGACTCAACTCCGTCGAGGAATATCTCACCTGTATGCTGATCAATATCCGCTACCGCCCTGAGAAAAAGAGTTTTACCTGCTCCAGACGGTCCTGTAATTCCTATACATTCTGAAACAGCAACCTTGAGATTTATCGGTCCCATTGTATGGAAACAAAGATTTTCAATCACTAATCTGTACAAAAGGACTCCTGTCGGCATTTTAAAGGCAGTCTTAATTTGTGAGAATGAAATGGTTACACTTTTCAGGCAAACACGGATTCAAGAGTAATTCATGGCTTTTCTTTTTCTTATAATGCAGGCCGTTTGGATTTCTGACCAGAAGATTTAGAAGCAATCATCAATACAGATAAAGCCGCAGGGGTTATTCCGTCAATTCGGGATGCCTGGCCCAAAGAAGTCGGGCTTATCACTGTAAGTTTTTCTTTCAGTTCATTGGAAAGACCGTGTACATTATAATAATTAAAGTCTTTTGGTAATTTCATCTTTTCCAAATTCTTAAACTTTTCAATCTCCTTAAGCTGTTTCTTGATATATCCTTCATATTTGATCTCTATTTCAACCTCTTTGGCAATATTTTTTTTAATTTTATCTTTACTTTTAGCCAAAAAATCGACGATATTATAATCAAGTTCAGCTCTTTTCATAAGCTGATCAAGAAATGTTCCGTCATTTATAGGTTTTGACCCGGCGGTTTGCAAATAATCATTTATCTCTTTTGTCGGTTTTATTACTGTTTTTTTTATCCTCTTAATTTCTTCGGCGATCTGCTTTTTCCTTTCTTTCACATCTTTTACGGTGTCATTATCGATTAAACCGAGACTGTTTCCTATTTCCATCAGCCTGAGATCTGCATTATCTTCACGCAGCATAAGACGGTATTCCGCTCTTGATGTAAACATGCGATACGGCTCGTTGGTGCCTCTTGTAATAAGATCATCTATCAGAACACCGATATATGCCTGTGATCTATCCAGAATGAACGGAGGCTTTCTTTGTATTTTGCACGCGGCGTTGATTCCTGCCCAGAGTCCTTGAGCGCCTGCTTCTTCATATCCGGAAGTGCCGTTGATCTGTCCAGCCATAAATAGACCTGCGATCCGTTTTGTTTCAAGTGTTGATTTAAGTTGAACAGGATTGACATAATCGTATTCAATGGCATAAGCAGGGCGCATTATTTCAGCCTCTTCCAGCCCCTTGACAGATCTGACCAACTGAAGCTGAATTTCTATCGGCAGACTGTTTCCAAGGCCGCTTGCATAAATTTCATCTGTATCGAGTCCTTCTGGTTCAAGAATGATCTGATGCCTATCTTTATCGGCAAATCTAACTATCTTATCTTCAAATGATGGACAGTATCTGGCTGGAATTCCTGTTATAACTCCACTGTAGAGAGCTGAAGATTTTAAATTATCCCGCACGATATTGTGTGTTTTCTTATTTGTATGACCAATATAACTTGGAAGCTGGGGCAGATTTTTTTTTTGCGTAAAATATGAAAATGGCAGCGTCTCATAATCAGTCTCCTGCTTGTTGAATACCTCAAAATTTATGCTGGACTTATCAAGCCTCGGTGGTGTGCCTGTTTTCATTCTTCCAAGCGTAAATCCCAGTTCTTTCAGGTGTGCGGCAAGACCATAGGAAGCAAATTCACCTGCTCTGCCGGCCTTAATCGATTTAAAACCAATATGGATTAAACCGCTTAAAAAAGTACCTGTTGCAAGAATAACGGCCTGAGACTGGTATTGAAATCCGGTAAAATCCTTAATCCCGGCAACTTTGTTTCCTTCCACCACAATCTGCTCTACCATTGCCTGTTTGAGCTTAAGATTCGGTTGTCTCTCAATTACACTTTTCATGGCCATATGGTAACGGGCTTTGTCATTTTGCGTTCTCGATGAATGAACGGCAGGGCCTTTTTTGGTATTAAGAGTTCTGTATTGTATGGCTGTCTTGTCTGTAATTTTTGCCATTTCTCCGCCAAGTGCATCGATTTCTTTTACAAGCTGACCCTTTGCCATTCCTCCGATTGAAGGGCTGCAAGGCATTGCCGCCACCTTATCCAGGTCGATAGCCAGAAGCAGAACAGAGCATCCCATTTTAGCGGCTGCCAGTGCAGCCTCACAGCCTGCATGACCTGCACCTACAACTATAATATCATATTTTTCCTGATGATATTCCATAAGAACTTCCTTAAAACATGTGAGTCTATTTATGAGTCTGTTGAATAAAGCGTTGAATCGGCACTATATTTTTATTTTTCTTAACTGCAGGTAAAATTGAAGGTTTCCAAACATACTCTGAGAAAATACTTGCAATATCCTGTATTGATTTGATACGCATAGTTACATAATTTATATGGTCTTTTTGCCCAATATCTGCGCCTGCCTGTCATGGTTGCGACGCAGAGAAGGGAACGTACAGGCAGACAGGTTATGCTCAAAAAATAATCTTCGCAATATCAAATATATGCCTGCAGTTATTTTTTCAGCATGCCCTGATCTTGAACAAAAATCCTCACTTATGGATGGACACTGGTTTATAATATGCCATGAAAATAGCTATTGCACAAGTCAATACCGTAATAGGTGATTTTAAATATAATTGCGAAAAGATACAATATTTTGCAAGTCAGGCCAAAGAGCTTGCATGTGACCTGATCGTCTTTCCAGAACTCGTTATTTCAGGATATCCGCCGCGGGATCTTCTTGAAAAAAAAGATTTTGTAGATGCAAATATTGCGTGGTTGAAAAAATTGTCAGGCTCGATACATGGGATAGGCGTTATAGGTGGTTTTATAAGCAGAAACCTTGCTGATAGTGGAAATCCTGTTTTTAATTCAGCCATTTTATTTGAAAACGGCAAATTTCTCCATCAGGCCAGTAAAAGATTACTTCCCACATATGATGTATTTGATGAAAGGAGGTATTTTGAGCCGGGTTCGGTCTGCAAGGCTTTTCCGTACAAAAATTGTAAAATAGGATTGACCGTCTGTGAGGATGCGTGGAATGATAAGGATTTTTTTGGCAAAAGAATTTATGATACAGATCCTGTTGCTCTCATGATAAAAGATGAGGCCGACCTTATTATAAATATATCGGCTTCTCCTTTTCACGTTGGGAAAAGAGAGTTTAAAAAAAAGATGCTTGGATCCCTTGCAAAAAAATACAAGGTTCCGTTGGTATATGCTAACCAGGTTGGGGGTAACGACTCTCTTCTTTTTGATGGAATAAGTGCGGCCTTTGATCCATATGGAAAGATAGTCGCTCGCGCCTCTGATTTTGTTGAAGATATTGTAGTCTTTGATTCAACAGTATCTAAGAAATCTGAATTTTCCAGAAGCTATATTCATGAAGTTTCCTCCTCTAAATCAGAATCTATTTTAAAAGCCCTTATAATGGGTACCTATGATTACGTTACAAAGTGCGGTTTTTCAAAGGCGGTTATTGGGTTAAGCGGGGGCATAGACTCCGCGGTTACCGCTTGTATAGCCGCAGAAGCTTTGGGGAGGGAAAATGTAAAGGCTATCTTTATGCCGTCTCAGTATACTTCTATTGAAAACTTCGATGACACGAAGAGACTGGCGGAAAATATCGGGATAGAATATTTGCAGATTCCAATAGACAAGATGTTTAAAACATTTTTAAATTTTATTTCGCCTTCTTTTAAAGAAAGTGAGCCGGGTATTACTGAACAGAATATTCAGGCAAGAATAAGGGGAACGATTTTAATGGCTTTTTCCAACAAGTATGGATATCTTCTTCTCTCAACAGGGAACAAGTCTGAACTGGCTGTCGGTTATTGCACTCTTTACGGTGATATGAGCGGAGGCCTGGCTGTCATTTCAGATGTTCCGAAAACCACTGTTTATGAATTGGCTCATTTTATAAACAGAAAAAAAGAATATATTCCTAAAAGAATAATTGAAAAACCACCTTCAGCAGAACTTAAACCGGATCAGACCGATCAGGATGATCTGCCGGATTATGAAACCTTAGATAAAATATTAAAGGGTTATGTTGAAGATCTTAAAGGGGTTGAAGAACTTGCAGCCATGGGATTTGAAAGAACTCTTGTAGAAAATATCATTTCAATGGTTGACAAAAATGAATATAAACGAGAGCAGGCTGCTCCCGGCCTCAAGGTTACATCAAAGGCATTCGGTTATGGAAGAAGATATCCTATAGCTCAAAGGTATACGCCTTAGCGCTGGTTCGAGATTAGTTATGCGGAATTTAACCATAAATTCATCGCGATGCGTACTTTCCCTGACGGGAGCCTCTTTTTTTAAATTCATTTTTTATCATTTCAAGTGTTTCTCTTTTTTTAAGGGACCAGGCCGGCGCAACAAGTTCTTTCGGGTGGGGGTCGCTGGCAAGGCGTTGAATGATTATATCCTGCGGAATAAGTTCCATAAAATCACAAAGAATATCAACATATTCCGCCTGACCAAGGCATTTATACCTGCCGTGTCTGTATAAATCTTCTAATCTGGTCCCTTTAATAACATAAAGAAAATGGATTTTAATACCGTCGATTCCCATATCTGATATGACTTTGGCTGTTTCAAGCATCTGATCTTTTTTTTCATAAGGCAGCCCTATAATTACATGGACGCATATTTTAATTCCTCTGTTTTGAGTTGCCTTAACAGCCTCTTGGAAGCTTTTGAAATCATGGCCCCTGTTTATAAAAGCAAGTGTTCTGTCATGGACTGATTGCAAACCGTATTCAATCCATATAAGGTAATTCTTTGTGTAGCTTTCCAGAAGATTCAAGATTGATTCATTTATACAGTCCGGCCGCGTACCAATTGAGAGCCCTACCACATCATCAACTGCCAAAGCTTCTTCATAAAAGCTTTTTAGTTTATCAACAGGTGCGTATGTATTGGAAAATGACTGAAAATAGGCGATAAATTTTTTTGCCTTATATCTTTTTGCCAGCGCTTTTTTCCCTTTAAGCAACTGCCCGGTAATGGAAATGCCTTTTGCATGCGCTCCTGTTCCCGAGCCGATGGCATTGCAGTAAATACATCCTCCAGTTGAAATGGTACCGTTTCTGTTTGGACATGAAAGCCCCGCATCTATGGATATCTTTTGAACCCTGCATCCAAAAATGCTTTTAAAATAGGTGCTTAAGTCGTTATATAGATTGTCCATAATGTCCGCTGAATCGATTGAGCTGTTTTTACAAATATGGCAACCTCTCAATAAGTTTGTCCCCCGTTCCTTATGTACTTCCCCCTTTGAAAAAGGGGGATTGAAGGGGATTTTCCCATTGCTGCCCTGACTTTTTGAAAAGTTACCCAATATGATACTTGATAACGTATATGAAAAAATTTTTCAATGTAACAGATTTAGAAAAAGTTTTTGAGTTTATCTCTGATTTTCCACAGGTTGGAACCGAAGAAATCCCGCTGAGCAGAGCCTTTGGCAGAATTTTATCGGACGATATTGTTTCAGATGTCGATCTTCCGGATTTTTCGCGGTCAACAATGGACGGTTACGCTGTACGCGGTTCATCTACTTTTGGCGCATCAGAAGGAAATCCAGGATATCTTACTGTAAAAGGTTCTGTCTCAATGGGAGCAATTCCTTCTTTTTCAATTGGAGCTGGTGAAGCCGCTAAAATCTTAACAGGAGGAATGCTGCCGGACGGTTCCGATTCTGTTGTCATGATCGAGCATACAGAGGCTGTTGATAATACGTTTATAGAGGTTTATCAGAGTGTTGCACCAGGCCAGAATATTATTGAAAAGGGAGAAGATATAAAAAAGGGAGAGACGATCCTTGCCGGCGGACAAAAATTGAGGGCACAGGAGATAGGCCTTTTGGCCGCTATTGGAAAAAAGAATGTTCAAGTTTACAAAAAGCCGGTTATTGGTATTATCTCGACAGGAGATGAGATTGTGCAGATTGAAGAAAGAGTTGCACCCGGTCAGATCAGAGATATAAATACGCATACTTTATCAAGTCTTATCATCAAAACAGGTGGTATCCCGGCATCTTACGGAATTGTAAAAGACGATTATGATCTGCTTTTAAAAAAATGTCTGCAAGCCCTTGACAAATCAGATATGGTTATGATTTCAGGGGGGAGTTCTGTTGGAACCCGTGATTATACTATGCAAGCTCTTTCCGCTTTGCCGGGTTCCAGCATACTGGTACACGGAATTTCCATAAGTCCGGGAAAACCTACAATTTTGTCCAAATCAAAAAACATAGCATTTTGGGGATTGCCCGGCCATGTTGCTTCCGCAATGGTTGTATTTACAATAATTGTTTCTGTTTTTATTGAACATATCAGCGGCCTTTCGCCTTTAAATAAAAGAAAAACAAAAATTCCGGCCATTCTCACCAGAAATATATCTTCCGCCCAGGGTCGAACTGATTTCATCCGGATGCAGTTAATTGAAAAGGATGGCAAACTATGGGCCAAGCCGATTTTAGGAAAGTCAGGATTGATCAATACCATGGTAAAAGCAGACGGCCTGGTTGAAATAGAAATCAATACCGAAGGGTTGAATAAAGGAACAACAGTTTCGGTCATTCCTTTTTAGCTGGAAATTATTTCAAAAAGCCTGATATCACACCTTTCGCTATGTTCCCGTTTTCAAAACAATCTTGTTCCCTGTTTTTTCAAATATTATGCATTTTTTATATTGCTGTTTTTTGTATTGCACCCCTATCGGATATGCCCGCACCAAAAGAGACTAAAAACCGCCGTTATGATGACCGCATATGAACAGCAACCCATCTAATTCATTTAAAGTGATAATAGGTTCCCAGTACTTTATATATTTTGGCGTACTGGGTATTTTTTTGCCGTTTTTTAACTTATACTGCTACCATATTGGATTCAGCGGTTTTCAGATTGGAAATATATCATCATTAAGGTCTGTGGTCACAATTTTATTTTCCATTGTTTGGGGAATTTTAGCGGACCGCTTTCAAGCCAGAAGGCCGATGTATATTTTATGCTGCATAATCAGTACAATAGCCTGGAGTTTTTTCCTTTATACATCAGACTACAAAACAATGCTTGTAATTATGTTTTTTTACGGAATATTTTATGCTCCGATCATATCATTTCTGGAAGCATTTACCATGGATGTTCTTGAAAAAAATAAAGAATATTATGGCAGGATAAGAGTGTGGGGTTCCATAAACTTTATACTAGTAGTCATTATCGTAGGAAAAATAATTGATCTTTATTCCATTGAAGTAATACTTCTATTTATTTTAACAGGATCTTTGCTGCAAGCAATTATTTCAGTTAAGATGCCGGAGATAAAGATTGAAAAAAAGGAATATTTTACGGCAGACATAAAAGTTCTTTTTAACAAGCGGGTAATTATATTTCTATTTTGTTCTTTTTTGATGCTGGTCAGCCATGGAACCTTTTATGGTTTTTTTTCCATACATCTTGAAAATTTGGGTTATGGGAAAACATCTATCGGATTAACATGGGCTTTGGCGGTAATTGCGGAAATTCTGGTAATGATCAAATCCGACATGATATTTAAACGGTTTTCTCTGGAAAATGTGTTGATCTTTTCATTTTTGGTTGCCTTTATAAGATGGGCTGTTCTTTTTTTTGCTCAATCTTTTTTATTAATAATAATTTCACAACTTTTCCATGCCGTAACTTACGGAGCTTTTCATATTGCAAGTATTCTTTATATTGATTTATTAACACCTGACAGGGCTAAAACAACAGGGCAGTCAGTAAATAATGCCGTAACTTACGGACTTGGTATGATGGTAGGATTCTTTTTTAACGGCTATTTTTTTGAAAGCCTCGGTTCTTTTAATCTTTTTTTTATAAGTGCTCTTATAGCTCTCACAGGAGGATTGATATTTTCAGGGTTTCATCTTTTTGTAAATAAATCGGTTTCAGTTCATAGACGTAGGAGACTGTGAGGAAGTGGAAAATGATTTTGTCTCCTTAATCTTTTACAGAGAGCGGGGATTAAAAATCACTCAACTCGGATTTATGAATAAGGGAGGGATTTAATGAAGGTTTTTTCGTCAATGGAATATCGTAATCATGAACAGGTTGTTTTTTTGAATCATCCGGAATCCGGATTAAAAGGTATTATAGCCATACATAATACAGTGCTGGGGCCAGCCCTGGGAGGAACCAGGATGTGTCCGTATGAGAGTGAAGAGGCGGCATTGGAAGATGTTCTGCGCCTCTCAAGGGGCATGACATATAAGGCTGCAGCCGCAGGGCTCAATCTCGGCGGAGGAAAAGCTGTAATAATTGGAAATCCCAAGACCGATCTCAATGAAAAAATGCTTCGAGCTTTCGGCCGCTTTGTTCAGGGATTGGGGGGAAGGTATATTACAGCCGAAGATGTAGGTACTTCTGTCAAAGATATGGAGCGGGTCAGAATTGAGACGGATTATGTTACCGGCATAGATGAAACATTGGGGGGAAGCGGTGACCCTTCATCTGTTACTGCCATAGGCACTTTATACGGAATAAAAGCCGCGGCAGCCAAGTTATGGGGAAACAATTCTCTAACTGGGAAAAAGATCGCCGTCCAGGGACTGGGCCATGTGGGATATCATCTTGTTAAATACCTTTATGATGAAGAAGCTGATTTGATTGTAACAGATATTGATGATGAAGCCGTAAAAAGAATAGTCGATGAATTTAAGGTCACGGTTGTCGATCCGGATGAAATATATGCCGTAGATGCTGATATTTTTGCACCTTGTGCCCTGGGCGGGATTATAAATGATGAAACAATCCCTCAATTCAAGGTTAAAATAATTGCCGGTGCCGCAAATAATCAGCTTTTAGCTGAGGAAAGACATGCGGAAATACTTCGTCAAAAGAAGATTCTGTATGCGCCGGATTATGTAATCAATGCAGGAGGGTTGATCAACGTGGCCAATGAACTGGATGGTTACAATAGAGAAAGAGCTCTTAAGCAGGCTATGGGTATCTATGATGTTATTCTTAAAATATTCGAAAACGCGGAAAAGGAAAATATTTCAACCCACCAGGCAGCTAATCAGATAGCCGAGAAAAGAATAAAAGATGTTGAGGAGATATCTCGAATTTATACGAGAAAGTATCTATTTCCGAAAAATATTGGAAGGATATCGGTTTGATATTTCATGAAGATTTTTTGAGGGACCAGGAGAAATTTTTGCAAAAAGCCGCTTTCGTATAATTTTTGCGGCTGTATAGCTATACGCTAAGACAAATCACGCTAAAAATTCATCTTCCCTGCCTGTGCCGCAGCCGTGTCAGGCAGGTTTGAACTTATTACGGACGCGGTTATAATTATTCTCCTTCAAACTCAATTAATGAGAAAACGTTATGTCCTTTAATTTTTTCTCTTCCTTTCAAATCGGGAAGTTCAATAATAAATGCGCATTCAACAATGACACCTCCTAACATTTTCACTAAATCTTTTGCTGCACCAATTGTACCGCCTGTCGCCAACAGGTCATCTACTATCAGAACATTTTCTCCTTTTTGAATGGCGTCTTCGTGAATATCTACAATATTTTCTCCATACTCAAGGGAATACCTTTTGCTTATGGTTTTATACGGAAGTTTTCCTTTTTTTCTGACCGGAACAAATCCTTTCTTTAGTTTATAAGCCAGTACAGCGCCAAAAATAAATCCCCTTGCATCAATCCCCACAACCTTGTCAATATTAATATCCTTGTAACGATTATAAAGCTGATCACAGGCTTTCATAAATGCTTCAGGGTCCTGCAAAAGGGGTGTAATATCCCTGAACATAACACCATCTATCGGATAATTGGGAACCGTTCTTATTTTGTCTTTCAAATTCATATATAATCACCTTTTTCAACCGATTTGTGAAACAACATTTATCAAAACCTTTTTTACGTTGTCAGAATTTTTGTCAAACACTTTTAAAACCTCTTCCCAGGAAACAGGTTCTTCATCTTCCTTCCAGCAGTCATAATCCGTTGACATCGCAATAACAGCATACGGAATATTTGCTTCATTCGCAAGTATTGCCTCGGGAGCAATCGTCATATTAATAACATCAGCTCCCCATCCCCTGAACATTCTTGATTCAGCTCTGGTCGAAAATCTTGGTCCTTCAATTGTTATAACCGTTCCGCCATTATGGGTTTTAAAGCCAAGATCGATTGAGGTTTTATATAGAGCGTTTCGCAATCCGAAATCAAATGGGTCAGCCATTGGTGTATGGATTGAATAATCACCGAATGACTCATAAAAGGTTGTTTTTCTGTGTCTTGTAAAGTCAATGAACTGGTCAATAATTATAAAATCCCCCCTGCCTATCTCCTCTCTCAAACTGCCGCAGGCCGTTGTCGCGATAATGTGTGTAACTTGCTGGTCTTTTAAAGCGTGTATGTTTGCCCTGTAGTTTACCTGGGTCGGACTAAACTGGTGCTTTTTTCCGTGCCTTGAGGCAATTACAACATCAATTCCGCTTATCTTTCCAGTTGTCAACGGTGAAGTAGGCTCTCCATACGGGGTGATGACATCTATTTCCTTTGCATCCTGAAGAATTTGAGGATCGTCTAATCCTGAACCTCCAATAATTCCAACTTTTAACATAAGATTCACCTCCGCCCTTTTTTACGTATTTTAAATATGTTTAGCCCGGATATTTCACGAGGAGGCTGTTCTATAGATTTTCAGATAATTAATTTCACAAGGCCAGAAGGAGGAAGGCGTATTATAATGCTCCGACGACCGATAACGCAGTGAAAGTATTTATATGGACATCTATAAAATGAGAAATTTCTTACACGGCCAAGGAAGCCGGCGGGCGGAATTGAACCGTCGACCTGCTGATTACGAATCAGCTGCTCTGCCAACTGAGCTACGCCGGCAACTTATTTTGATTTTAATATCACGCAGATTTCAAACTGGTCAAGAAAATTTTATTGTATAGATGAGCAAAAAGTGTCTAAAGTGAGCTAAAGCGCCTAAAATTGCGGTTCGCCTTCGGCGTGCTATAGATAGATATTTAAGACTTGGTTACAACTTCAGTCTGAAACAAAGCGAGTAAAATTGTTCTAATAAAAATTTGGTTCATTGCGGATTAGTGTGATGCGTATATGAAAAGGACTTAACGTTGTTTTTGTCTTGACCCTGAATCCAGGTTTTCCTGAGCGTCTGGATTTTAGGCTTTCGCGGGAATGACGGCCACTTCTACGTTCGATGCTGATTTGTTTGATGACCTTGACTCAAGCTCATTCCCTGATTAAGAAAAAATTTTTACGTTAATCCGCGAAGAACCAAAAATTTAAAACCGGCAACGCCTGCCCGCTGCAGGCAGGCCGAAGGCGTATTCCTTAACTTTAGGCACTTTAGCTCACTTT
>QMOE01000023.1 GCA_003648125.1 Chloroflexota bacterium | reverse complement strand
GTCCCCGCCCGCATGCGGTCAAGATGGCCGCGTTCCATGGCGGGCGTCCCTGCCCGCATGCGGCCAAGATGGCCGCGTTCCATAGCGGGCGTCCCCGCCCGCATGCGGCCAAGATGACCGCGTTCCATAGCGAGCGTTCCCGCCCGCATGCGGCCAAGATGGCCGCGCTCCAATGGCCCCGCCTGACTTGCACAGAATAGCAAAGTTGGCTATCATAAGGCCAGCAGGAGGACAAGGAAAATGAGCATAGCCAAGATTATCGTCAATCCATACGCCGGACGTTGGAAGGCCCAGGCCGCTATCCCTGAAATTGAGCGGGCCTGTCGGGAGATTGGCCTAGAGTGCGAGTTGGTCGTCACCCCAGAACCGGGGCGCGGCATCGAACTAGCGCGGGAGGCGGCGTTGGCTGGCTTCTCGCCTATCGTCGCCGCCGGCGGTGATGGGAGCATCAGCGAGGTGGTCAACGGCCTGATGCAGGCTGCCGGTGAGGGCATGGCCGGCCCGCTCGGCGTCATCCCGCTCGGCTCGGCCGACGACTTTGCCGACATGCTCGGGCTGGAAAAGGAGATCGAGGCGGCTTGCCGTGCCATCCAGGCCGGGCGCACGCGCACCATTGACCTCTGCCGGGTCAACGACCGTTTCTTTGATAACAACGCGGCCATCGGGCTAGAGCCGGTGGTGACGATCACCCAGGCGGCGATGAAGCGGGTCAAGGGGACGCCGCGCTACATCCTGGCCGCGCTCAAGGCCATCTTTACCATTACCCCCTGGCACATGCATCTCATCTGGGACGATGGTGAGTACGAGGGGCCGGTCACGCTGGTCTCGGTGGGCAACAACCGCCGCACCGGCGGCGCGTTCTGGATGACCCCTCGCGCTGAGCCGGACGATGGTCTGCTGGACTTTGTGTTTGTCAAGAGGGTGGGACGATTCAGGCTGCTGCGCCTGCTGCCGACCACCTTCGACGGCAGCCACGTCGAACAGCCGGAGGTTACCTACGTGCGCACCACCCGCCTGGCGGTCGAGTGCGAACCGCCCACACCGATCCACGCCGATGGGGAACTGTTCGACCTGGCGGCGACGCATATCGAGTTCACCGTTTTACCGGGACGGCTGCGGGTGATCGTGCCGGACACAGGAGAGCGAAAGGAGGCTACACCGTGACACAACAGTTACAGGCCGACGTCGTCGTGGTTGGAGCGGGGACCAGCGGTTGCTACTTTGCCTGGCGCTTGGGACAGGCCGGATTCAGCACCATCGTTCTCGAAAAGCGGAGACTGGAGGAGTTGGGGCAGCACATGGATATTTTCCACATGGACGAGGTGCGCTTCGTCGAGTTCGATCTTTCCCTGCCGGCCGGGGACGAATTGATCGGTTACTACCCCAGCGGTCTGGCCTGGTCGCCCGATTTGCAGGTGACCAATGAGGTCAGGTATGCCTTCTACGTCATGCACAAGCCCAGTTTCCAGCGCCGTATGCAACAGTACGTCCGTGAGACCGGGGGCGAGATACTGGAACGGGTCGAGGTAATTGAGCCGATCATCGAGAACGGGAGCGTTGTCGGCGTGCGGGCGCTGCGGGACGGAGAGCCGCTGGAAGTGCGCGGTAAAATCGTGGCCGATGCGTCCGGCATCAACAGCGTTGTGCGGACGCGGCTGCCGGACGAGATGGGCGTGGAGAACGACCCTATCCGCGACGATGACACGTTGTTCGTCTGCTTGGAATTCCGGGACGACCTGGGTGAGGGTCATCCGACCGGACTGAACTTTTACCCCTTCCACAAGTCGTTCTGGAACCCCAGCCGGGGCACGGGCGCGATTCTGGGTATCGGGCAGCCGGGCAGCTACGAATATGCCTGGCAGAAACACCGCGAGTGGCGCGAAGAGTACTTTGGCGATCCAGGAAAGGTGATCCAGCGCAAGCAAGGCAAAACCCCCTACCGCCGCTCCCCCTACTCGCTGGTGGGTAACGGCTTTATGGTGATGGGTGACGCCGCTTTCCAGACCAAGCCTTTCTCCGGCGAAGGGGTGACTTCCTCCTTCACCGCCTGCCAGATCGCGGCTGAGGTGGCCGCCGACGCGCTCCGCCGCGACGACGTGAGCCGGGAATCGCTGTGGGACTATAACGTGCGCTACTTTCGGGAGCAGGGGGCCAAGTTCGCCTCCATGTTCGTCCAGTTGCCCGCCGCCGCCGAACTCTCGCGCCGCGAGGTGGACTATTTATTCCACCACGACATCATCTTTAGCGGCGAGGATTTTCGCCAGATGAACCTCAACTATGAGAACGAGATGAGTTTGGGGCAAACCATCTCGATGGCGCTCAAACTCGTGGGGGGCGTGCTGAGCGGGCAGTTCTCGTTTGCCAGCCTCAAGCGATTGTTGGGCGTCTCCTCGACCGCCGCCAAGATCAAAACGCTCTACCAACGCTTCCCCGCCGACCCGGCCCAGTTCCAGGAATGGGTGGCAGAGGCCAGACCGTTGTGGAAGGAAGGCTAGTCTCAGAACCAAATGAAGAAACCAGGAGGGAACCAGATGGATCAGGACCAACAAGGCGACCTGCTCCAGGAGCAGATTGACCGCCGCCGCAAGCGCGGCCAGACAGAACTCGTCAAGATTGTCAACCAGGGGCAGCACCCCGTTTACTCCACCTTCGAGGTGACGTCTGCCTCCGAGCGGGTCTACACCGTCCAGATTCGCTCGCTCACCGAGCGGCTCAACACCTGCAGTTGCCCCGACTATCGCACCAACACCATCGGCACTTGCAAGCACATTGAGGGCGTGCTGGCGAATCTGGCAAAAGAGTTTGAGGAGCAATGGGACGAGTTTGTCGCCCAGGCCCCGCCCACCACCCAGATGTACGTCCATCACGCCGAGCAAACCACCGTCCGCATCACACTGCCATTCCCTGAGGGCGAGCGGCTGCGTGAGTTGCTGACTCGCTACTTTGACGCCGAGGGCGTCTTGCAGGGCAAAGTCACGCAAAGCCTGCCGGCGCTGCTCGGCGAACTGAACCGGCTGCCCAAACGGGAGCGCGAGCAGATTCTCGTGGATCAGAGCGTGCGCGACTATTTGAAACAGCAGCAGGATATTGAAGCGGTGGCCCAACAGAAACAGTGGTTCCTCAACCAGGTGGAACAGGGCAACCGCTCGCTCAGCGTCCTCTCGACACCGCTCTACGGCTACCAGGAGGAGGGTCTGCTCCATTTGACCTTTGGCCGGCGGGCGCTGCTGGCCGATGATATGGGGCTGGGCAAGACGGTGCAGGCCATCGCCGCCGCCGCGCTGCTCAAGCAACTGCGCGACATCCAGCACGTGCTGATCGTCTGCCCGGCCTCGCTCAAGCACCAGTGGGCGCGGGAAATTCAGCGTTTCACCTCGCTCTCTGTCCAGGTGATCGAGGGTAACCCAATCCAGCGCCGCCAGCTTTACCGTGACCTCCAATTTTTTAACGTCATCAACTACGAGTTGGTGCGCTTTGACGAGGCCCAGATCGCCCAGCGCGAGTTCGACCTGGTGATCCTCGACGAGGCGCAGCGGATCAAGAACTGGCGCACCAAGACCGCCGACAAGGTCAAACGGCTGCGCAGCCCTTATGCCTTTGTGCTGACCGGCACGCCGCTGGAGAACCGGCTGGACGAACTCTACTCTGTCTTTCAGTTCATTGACCCCACCATCCTCGGCCCGCTGTGGCGTTTTAACCAGCGGTATTACGAGACCGAACGGCGGCCCTCCGGCTCTTACAAGGTGCTGGGCTACAAGAACCTGGACGAATTACGCCACCGCATCGCGCCTTACGTGCTGCGCCGCGTGCGCGAGAACGTGCTGCTCGACCTGCCGGAGCGCATTGATAGCAACTTTTTCGTCGAGATGACCGATCCCCAGTGGAACGCCTACTACGAATACGAGCACACGGTCGCCAAACTGATGGCGCAAGCCCGCCGCCGTCCGCTCACGCCAGAGCAACACAAGATACTGCTGGGATGCCTGGTCAAGATGCGCCTCATCTGCAACGCGCTCGCGCTCCATGACCCAGAGATCAAGCCTCAGGACTATGAAAAAACCGCGCCCAAGCTGCGCGAACTGCGCGAGATTCTGGGCGAGGAGATCGCCAGCAACGGCCACAAGGCCATCCTCTTTAGCCAGTGGACGCGCATGCTCAATCTGACCGAACCCGCGCTGGAAAAGCTAAAGCTGGGCTGGGTCAAACTGACCGGCGACGTGCCCACCAAAAAGCGCGGCGCGCTGATCGAGCAGTTTTTCGAGGACCCCAAGTGCAAGGTCTTTCTCTCCACCGACGCCGGCGGCGTGGGGTTGAACCTGCAAGCGGCCAGCATGGTGGTCAACCTCGATCTGCCCTGGAACCCGGCCGTGCTGGCTCAACGCATCGCCCGCGCCCACCGTCACGGCCAGTTGCACACCGTCAACGTCGTCAACCTGATTGCCCAGGGCACCATCGAGGAGCGCATGCTGGATACGCTGTCCGCCAAGCGGGCCATCTTTGACGCCGCGCTCAACGAGGATAGCGAGGTCAGCACCCTCTCGTTCAAGGGCGCCGGGTCGGGCGTCTTGCAGCGGCTCGAGGTGTTGCTGGGCGCGCGGGAGGCGATCCAGCCAGAGTTGGCGCTTGAGCCGTCCGCCGCGCCGGCGGAACCGGAAGCCGCGCCTGCGCCCACGTTGCAGGGCTTTAGCGATCTGCTGGTGGGCCGCTATCCGGGCCGCATTCTCCTGGTGCGGGAGGCGCCCCAGCTCCCCACCGCCCCCGCTGACGGGAACATTCTCGTCGTCGTGGACCGCGAGCCGGGCAAGCTGCGGGTCAAGGTGGAGAAATTGCTCAACGAGCACTATGGCGACTTGGCCGCGCCGGGCCTCTTGCTGATGGAGCAGGAGGGATACAAGGCGCTCGCTGCCCTCACCGGCGGGATGATGGAGCAAACCGAGGTCGAGGCCACCCGCTATCGCGCCCCGGCTATCCCCGCTCCGGCCCGCGACGACGCGCGCAAGGCACTGGAAAAGAAACTGCGCCGCGCCAACAATGGTTTCGATAGCGCCGACAAACGGCTCAAGCTGGCCTCCGTCGTACTGGAAGGCGGCTTCCCGGAGGAGGTGATGCGTCCCGTGCGCCAGGCGTTGGGCTGGGCCTTGACCGCGCTCCTCTCACTGGTCAAAGACAAAGCGCCGGGCGAAAAGCTCCCATCCCCGCGCCTGGTGGAAGCGGAACTGGTCGCCCCGGGCCGCGTCCCCACCGACCTGGCCGCCCGCGTGGATCGCGTCCGCGCCCTCACCGCCCCGCCGGCCGAGGACGAGGAGGAGATCCCGCCGCCCAGCGTCGCGGCTGCCGAGGGGTTCATCGTTACGATTCAGGAATTGATTGATCTAGGACGGGAGTTGGTTGCGAAAGAAGGATTGTGAGGTGAAACTATGGGCCTGCAAAAGATACAGGCAGAGACAGTCATCACTCTTCAGACCGATTTGACACAAGACCTGAAAAAACTGGCTGCCTGCCAGCGCGTACCGCCGGATGAGATTGTCACTATCGCGCTTCGTCGCTATATGCGCCAGTTGCAAGAACAAAAGATTCAAAAAGAAGCCAAGTCTTTCCGCGCTATGCACACTGAACTGGTGAAGCAATACCAGGGGCAGGTCGTAGCCATCCACGAGGGACAAGTCGTAGACCACGACGAGGACTTTACAGCGCTTCACCGGCGTGTTCGGAAGCGATTCGGTCACACTGCTGTTCTTCTGCGTCGGGTAGGCCCCGATCCTGAGCGGGTATTGACCTTCCGCAGCCCGCGCTTCGAACGAGGTGGGGCATGATCTACCACTATGCCAAAACCTGGTATCCACCGATGCCGGTGTTAGAGATTCGGCTGGGCTATCCAGAGGAGAACCTCTCGTTGGGGCCGTATACCGCCATCGTGGACACTGCAGCCGATGGTACCATCGTGCCAATCCGCCTCATTGAGCGTCTGGAAGCTCCCTTCGTAGATGATGTGCGGCTATGCAGCCAGTGGGGAGAATGGCACAGAGCGCGGATGTTCACCGTAGATATAGGCATAGACCAACTCTGTCTCCCCGCCATTGAAGTGGTGGGAGACGAACGAGGCGACGAGATCATTCTAGGACGCAACATGCTAAACAAGCTGCGCCTCCTGCTTGATGGTCCGAACACCTTGACCAAAGTGTTGGATGAGTAAAATTCAGACTGCCACAGATAATGGAGGCAATGGGAGATGAAAATTCAATGGAACCCCTGACCACCCTCTTGCTAACCGTACTGATCCTATCCGTGTGGGGCCTCATCGCTGCCATCGTCTGGCTGGCGCTGCGGAGTCGCAGCGAGGGCCAACCGGAGCACATCGCCGTCCTCCAGGCAGAGATGAGAGCGCTGCGCGAGCAAGTCGGCCAGAACCTGGGGACAATGTCCCAGCAAGTGGCCGTCTTTGGCAGCGTGCAGGAAGGAATCGGGCAAGTGAACGAAGCGACCCGCCAAATCCTCGCCATGGGGCAGGACATCACTGCCCTGCAAAGCATCTTGAGCGCTCCCAAGCCACGCGGCGGACTGGGCGAGATCATGCTGGGCAACCTCCTGGCCCAGGTTCTACCGCGCGAGCGCTACCGGCTCCAGCACACCTTTGGCGACGGCACTCGCGTGGACGCAGCCATCTTTTTGGCCGACCACGTCGTCCCCATAGACTCCAAGTTCCCGTTGGAGAACTTTCGGCGCATGTTGGATGTCCAAAACGACAAAGAGCGCGCTTCCGCCCGCAAGGCCTTTATCCGCGACGTGAAGAAGCGGGTGGACGAGACGTCCAAGTACATCCAGCCGGACGAGGGGACGTTCGAGTTCGCCATGATGTATATTCCCGCCGAAAACGTCTATTATGAAATCCTCACCGCCAGGAATCTGTTCGAGTACGCGCTCGAACGACGTGTCATCCCCGTCTCGCCCAACTCGTTCTTTGCCTACCTGAACGTCATCGTCTTTGGGCTGCGCGGCCTGGATATTGAGGAAAAGGCCCACCTCCTGATGGGCCAACTCTCCCGCTTGAAAAAGGACTTTGGCGACGTTCACGGCGCGTACGACACGCTCGGCAAGCACATCACGAACGCCCAGAGCAAGTACAACGAGGTGGACGTCAAACTGGGTCGCTTTGGCGAAAAGCTGACCGACGTGGCGACCGGCGGGGCGCTACCGGAGGGCGGCGGGGCGCCTGCGCTGCCTGAAGGGTGATATGACTGTTCAACTCCTCCTCGCTCCTGCCGGAGGTGGCAAGACCGCCCGCGCTATCGCCCGTATCCGCGAACTGCCGCCGCTTTCGCCTATCCGCGTCCTCGTCCCGGACCAAACGAAGGCTGTCCCGTTCCGTCGCCGGTTGGCGCAGACCGGCGGCGCGCTCGGCGTCGAGGTGCAGACCTTTTACGATCTCTACGCCGACGTTCTGACGCAGGCCGGAGGGAGCGAGGGAACGGCGCGGCTGACCCCTCCCGTTCGTCACCGGCTGATGCGCCACCTCGTGGCCCGCTTGTGCGACGCCGGTCAACTTGTATACTATGCTCCCTTGCGAGACGCTCCCGGCTTCATTCGCCTCCTGGGCAAGCTGTTCGAGGAGCTTAAACGCGCCCGCGTCTTCCCGGATGACTTTGTGGCCGCGACAGTGGAGCGAGGGCCGCGCCTGCGCGAACTAGCGCAGCTCTATGCCGCTTACCAAAACTGGTTGGTCGAGACCGGCTGGGCCGACGCCGAAGGACAGGGCTGGCTGGCGGCGATTGCCCTGGAAGAGAATCCCGGCCTGCTCTCCGCCCTCTCGCTGTTGGTCGTTGACGGCTTTGACGAGTTCAACCCGACTCAACTGGCGGTGCTGCGCCTGCTAGCCGGCCGGGCCGCCGAGACCATCGTCACCCTGACCGGCGACCGGGACCGTCCCGACCGGTTGGCCCATCGCCGTTCCACCCGCGCCCGTGCTGCCATAACCAAAATTCTCCAAGTGAAGCCCAGTCCCCTTGTCTCCTTGCCCCCTCGCCCCCTCACTCACATCGAAAAAAATCTCTTTGAACCGCACGTGACACCCGCATCCACTGGCGACGCGGTGACCTTCCTCGAAGCCCAGACCCGCGCCGCCGAGGCCCGCGAGGCGCTGCGCTGGCTCAAGGCGCGCATCGTCCGCGACCGAGTGCCGCTCTCGGATGTGGCCGTCGTCGCGCGGGACGTGGCCCCGTACCGCTCGTTTCTGGCAGAGGTCGCCGCCGAGTTCGGGATGCCGCTCCACTTTACCTCCGGCGCTCCCCTGCGCGCCAATCCGGCCATCGCCGCTCTGCTGAACTTGTTGACGCTGCCTCTCGAAGCGGTAGACTGGTCGCCGCGTGCGCTGCTCGATGCGTTGACCAGTCCTTATTTCGACTGGGCCGATTGCGAGTTATCGGCCAGCGATCCCGACCGGTTGGGCGACGTGGCGCGGGCCGGGCAGGTTGTGGCTGGGCTTGACCAATGGCGCGATACGTTCCGGCGACTGGCAGCGCGTTCCCCCAAAGAAACTGAGTCAGAGCATGGTGGGGACGAACAAGAGCTGGCCCTGCGGCGCTCTCCCGCTGGGACAGAAGTAGCGCGGCTGGAGGAAATATTCAAAGCTGTCGTGGCGCGGATCGCGCCGCCGCCTGCGGCAACCTTGCGGGAGCGAGTGGTTTGGATTGAGGCACTCATCGGAGCGGATCCGGCGTTGGCGGCTAGAGGTGCGACGCATCTGGCATCGTTGCACATTGCCGCCCGTGCCCGCGAGAACCGCGCTACCGCCGAGCGGGACATAGCGGCGCTGCGTGCGTTCAAGGATGTCCTGCGGGGGCTGGTGCTGGCCGAATCGGCTGTCGGGCAAGGCCTCGTAGAACGAGGTAACATCTTGCCCTACAAAACATTCGTCGTAGAATTGACTCAGGCCGTCGAGGAGATAACTTTTGAGACGCCGGTCGAGGGCGACGCCATCCTGGTTGCATCCGCTATGGACGCGCGCGGCCTCAGTTTTGACTCTGTCGCGTTGCTGGGACTGGCGGAGGGTGACTTTCCCCGCGCCGAACGTGAGGACGTCCTGCTGCGCGAATCCGACCGCGCCTGGCTGGCCGAACAGGGTTTCGCCATCGAGCCGCGCCTGCAAGGGGACGAAGCGTCGTTCTTCTACCAGGCGGTCACGCGCGCCCGTCGCCGGTTGTTGCTCTCTCGTCCGTACCTGGCCGACGACGGTCAGCCCTGGGAAGCCTCCCCTTACTGGTCGGCCGTGCTGGGACTGTTCGAGAACGTGGACGTCGCTCACGTTCGGCCCGCCGATCCGCTGCGTGATGCTGCCTCGCCGCAAGAGATCGCTGCCCCTGTGCCTCCGCCCTGCTCAGAGGCTGGCGACCTGGCGGCGGTGACAGCGCGGCTGGCCGAGCGATTCGGCCCCGACCAGCCCTGGTCGAGCAGCAGGTTGGAGACCTATGCCAAGTGCCCGCTCTACTTTTGGGCCGCTTACGCGATGGAACTAGAGCCGCGCGAACTGCCCCAGGTCGGCTTTGACGTGTTGATCCTCGGCTCGATCTATCACCTGGTGCTGGAGCGGCTCTACCGGCGTGTGCCCGATGGCGACCCCGATCAGTTGCGGGCCGAACTGCCCAGCGTTGCTCAAAAGGTCTACGACAGTGCCCCCGATGATTATGGCTTTCGCCCCACGCCGCTGTGGAAGCGTCAACAGGAGGAGTTGACCGAGGTATTGCGCCGCACGCTCGACGCGCTGATTGAGGTGGCCGGCGACTATAAACCCACTGCTCCCGAACTGGCATTTGGCCTGAAAGGCAAGCCGCTGCTGGTTCTCGGAGGGGAGCAGGGGCAGGGACAAGCCCTACGGTTGCGCGGTTACATTGATCGGGTGGACCGCGCGCTGGATGGGCGGCTGCGTATCATTGATTACAAGGCCGGCTCGACTCCCATCTCGGCGCGGGATTTGACCGAGGGGTACCGGCTGCAACTGCCCCTCTACGCCCTGGCCGCGGAGCGGGCGCTCGGCGCCGAGGTCGCCAGTGGTTTCTATTGGCACATCGGCTCGGCCCGCCCCAGCGGCCTCAAGTTGGAAAAGTACGCGGGCGGCGTTCCCGGCGCTATCGAGACGGCGGTGGAACACGCGCTGCGGATCGTCGCTGCCGTCCGCGCCGGACAGTTCCCGCCCGCGCCGCCCGATGGCGGCTGTCCCATCTTTTGCCCGGCAGCCGCGTTCTGCGAGCGGTACAAACCCAGATCGTGGTGAGGTGAGATGACGATCCTCGACTCGCTCCAACTCAACGACCCGCAGAGAGAGGCCGTCGCCGCGCCCGGCAACGTTGTCGTCACCGCCGGGGCCGGCTCCGGCAAGACGCGGACGCTGGTGGCTCGCTACCTCCATCACCTGGAAGAGGGCGCGCCGCTGCGCGAGATTGTCGCCATCACCTTCACTGAGAAGGCGGCCCGCGAGATGCGCAACCGCATCCGTCAGGCCATCACTGATTGGTTAAAGACCTCCGAGGTTTCAAAAACCTCGGAGGTCTTGCCGCGTTCCTTCTGGGAAGCGGCCTTTGCCGACCTGGACGCGGCGCGGATCGGCACCATCCACAGCCTGTGTGCCCAAATCCTACGCGAACATCCGGTCGCAGCGGCTCGACTGAGCATCAAGCCTGGCTTTAGCGTCCTGGAGGAGGGGCGGGCGGCGGTGCTCCGGGCGCGGGCGGTTGAGGACGCGCTGGTCTGGGCCGCCGAGGACGACGTGGCCTCGCGCCTCTTCCGACCCCTGGGCGAGTTCAGGCTGCGGACGGTGATCGCTGCGCTGTTGGCAAAGCGATTGGATGCCGATCCGGCCTTTGAGCGCTTGAGCGATGACCCGCTGCAAGGCTGGGCCGATGCGCTGCTGGAGTGGCTCGGCGGGCACCTGGATGGGCCGGAATGGCGAGCTGCTCTGGATGACCTGGACCGTCTGCGCGCCAACGATCCCAGCGACAAGATGGAGATGGCCCGCCAGGCGGTGCTGGCTCACGCCGGGGCGGTGGACGAGGCGCGGCGGCGGGGCGAGGTGGGCGCGGCGCTGGCGGAACTGGCGGCGTTGCGCGCGGCCGCGACCCTGAACGGGCGCAAGTCCAATTGGCCCGGCGATACACTGACGGCGGCCAAAGCGGGTATGCGCGCGCTGCGGGATTATTTCGACGAGCGGCTGGCTCCGCTGGCCAATCCTAAAAAGCCCGCAGCGTGGGAACTGGACGAGCAAGTTGCCGGGCTGATCTGGGCGCTCCACGCTACGTACTGGCAGGCGTTGACGGCCTACGAACGGGCAAAGCGGGCGGAGAATAGCCTCGACTTTGACGATCTGGAATCAGGCGCATTGGCGCTGTTACGCGAGCCGCGCGTCCGCGCCGAGTGGCAACAAAAGGTCAAAGCCGTGTTGGTGGACGAGTTCCAGGACACCAACGAGCGGCAACGGGAAATCGTCTACGCGCTGAGCGGGTTCGGGACGCTGTTCGTGGTGGGGGACGAGAAGCAGTCCATCTATCGCTTCCGTGGCGCGGACGTGACCGTGTTCCATCGCGTGCAGGAGGACGTGGCGCGCGCCGAGGGCCAGATCGTCACGCTCGACCTGACCTTCCGACCGCACAAGGCGTTGGTAGAGACGACCAATCGGCTGCTCGCGCCCGTGCTCGACGAAATCGCGCAGCCGGGCCGCCCGTATGCCGTGCCGTTCGCGCCGCTGCGGGCGCATCGGGCCAAGCCGCGAGAGAAGATTGCCGCTCCCTTCGTCGAGCTTCACCTGGGACTGGGCCAGAACGCCAGCGAGGGCCGTCAGGCGGCAGCGGATGGGCTGGCGGCGCGACTGATCGAGTTGCACGAGCGGGAATCGGTGGCGTGGGGGGAGGTGGCACTGCTGTTTCGCGCCTCGACCGGCTTCCCGCCCTACGAAGACGCGCTGGAACGGGCCGGCATTCCCTTTGTTACTG
>QMOE01000022.1 GCA_003648125.1 Chloroflexota bacterium | reverse complement strand
GGTGAATATGTCTGCTCTAAAGCAATTTGCCGTGCAACACCCCCGCCTGCTGGCCTGGCTGGTGCTGGCAGTCGGGATGGTGATCATTCTCGTGTGGTCCGCCCGCGACGTGGGACTGCTGCCGGCTCAGTGGGCGGCTCTGATCGTCGCCACCGTTCTGCTGGCGGGGCTGTGCGTGTGGATCATCGGCTGGGAAGACGAAGAGGAGGAAAAAGGGGAAGAGGACAAGCAGGAGTAAACGGGCACGGTCTCAGGAACTCGCCTACTCTTTACCTGCCAAACGAAATGGCAGATTGGAAACGATTGCTCTTATTGGCCCTTGTGGTCATCATATTGATACCCCTCGCGCCGCCCGGCACATTACGCGCTCAGGATGCGGACGATGTCACGCGCCTGATGGAGGGAATGTCCAGCGCGGCCAAAGTCGGACAACTGTTTCTAGTCACTTTCCCCGGAGATGAAATCACTGATCAAGCTATCATCACCGAACTGATCCGCGATTATCACGTCGGCGGGGTGCTGCTTTTGCCCGATAATGGCAACATCGTCAACGAGGGTGACACGCCCACGCAAGTAGCCACGCTGGTCGAGCAACTCCAACAAGTCGCCTGGGAAGCGACGCAGCCGGTGACTGAGACGCTTGGGGAGGGGGAAACGTCTCCCGGCCCTTTCATCCCTCTCTTTATCGCCGCGAACCACGAGGGCAACGGTATGCCCCATACCGGCATCGTCGGTGGAATGACCCCCTTGCCCTCCGAGATGGCCCTGGGCGCTACCTGGGATCCGACCCACGCTGAGACGGTGGGCCAGATCGTGGGCCAAGAACTGCGCACATTGGGCATCAACATGCTGCTCGGCCCTTCGCTCGACGTACTCGAGACTCCCCGTCCCGAAAGCGCCGGTGACCTGGGTGTGAGAACTTTTGGTGGCGATCCGTTCTGGGTGGGGCAGATGGGGCAGGCGTACATTCAGGGCGTCCACACAGGGGGCGAGGGACGGGTGGCCGTTGTGGCAAAGCACTTTCCCGGTCTGGGAACCTCTGACCGCTCGCTCGACGAAGAGGTTCCCACCGCGCAACGCACACTGGAAAAGTTGAGACAGGTTGACCTGGCTCCCTTTTTCACTGTAGCTCAGGCCGAGGAGCCTTTGGCCCGTCCAGACGGCGTGCTGGTATCTCACATTCGCTTCCGGGGGTTGGAGGGCGGTCGTTTCGTCCCCACTCGTCCGATCAGCGTAGATAGCCAGGTGCTCCAACGACTGCTGAGTTTACCCGAGTTGGCTGCCTGGCGCGAAGAGGGAGGCGTGACGGTCTCCGATGGGCTGGGGATGCGCGCCCTACGCCGCTTTTACGATCCCAACGAGGAGAATTTCAATGGCCGCCGCATTGCGCGGGAGGCCTTTCTCGCCGGCAACGATCTTCTCATCCTCTCGCAATTCGCGCTCAACGATGATTGGGAGATTCGCATCTCCAACGTCGAATCCACCATCACCTTCTTCCGCGAGCGGTACGATAGCGACCCTTCGTTTCAGACGTTGGTGGATGCGGCTGTGGCGCGCGTGCTGCGGCTAAAACTCGATCTCTACGGTGGATCGTTCCGGCTGACCGCCACTCAGCCGGACGTGGAAGGAATAAGCGAGCAGGTAGGCCAGCATCAGGAGATGCTATCGGCCATTGGACGCGACGCGATCACGCTGCTCTCTCCCCCCTCGCCCGATCTTGTCCCTTCCCCTCCCACTACTGAGGACGACATTGTTATTTTTACCGATGGGCGTGTCGGGCGACCTTGCGCCACGTGCGCTCCTATACCTTACATTGAATCTTTTGCCCTGAAAGATACCATCGTGCGGCTTTACGGCCCCAATGCAACGGGGCAGATCAGCCCGTGGCGGGTAAATAGTTTCACCTTTGATCAACTGGACGAATACTTGAACACTCCCCTGCCGGCCCCCTCGGTCGGGGAGGAAATCACGTCCACTTTGACTAATCCCGTTGGACAGGCGTTGCAGAATGGTGATTGGATCATCTTTGCCATGCTCAACCCGACCACCGATCCTCCCCAGTCAGAAGCCGTACATCGCTTTCTTGCCGAGCGCGCCGACACCCTGGGCAACCCCCGGCTGATCGTGCTGGCCTACGACGCCCCTTATTACCTGGATGCGACCGAGATCAGCAAGCTGAGCGCCTACTATGTGGCATACAGCCGGACGGACGATTTTATTGAGGCCTCGGTGCGGGCATTGTTCGGCGAGTTTGCGCCGGTGGGCAGTCCCCCCGTCAGCGTGCCCGGTATCAATTATAACCTGCTGGTTCAAACCTTGCCCGATCCCGACCAGATTATCGCCCTGCACATCGGGGAACCGCCCATCGAGGGAGAACCGACTCCGGAGCCGCCGCAACTTAGAGTCGGTGACGAGTTAAAGCTGCGCACTGGAGTGATCGTGGACCACAATGGACGTCCGGTGCCCGACGGCACCCCGGTCCAATTTATCTTTACCTATCCCCAAGAAGGACTGTTGGAGCACTCTGTTATTGCCATCACTCGCGCCGGTGTGGCCGAGACGACGGTGGCGCTGGACCGGGCCGGTCAACTCGACATCTTTATTCAGGTGGACCCTGTTCCACGCACAATTGTCTTACAGATTACGATCCAGGAAGGGGAGCTGGCTATTATTGTACCCGTCACGCCCACGCCTCGGCCTACTATACCCCCACCGACACCCACGTTCACGCCGGAGCCGGGGCTAGAGATCCAAGAGACGCCGCAACCGACGCCGGAATCAGGGAACGGAGAAGAACCGGGTGCGACCGAGGATGCCGGGGGGCTGGACCTGGCACTGGCATTGGTTGGCGTCCTGATCGTTGGCGGTGCGGGATACTATGTCGTACGCTCCAGCGGCAGGCTGGTTAGCCCGGCTTTACGCATGGCGCTGTGGTGTGTGATAGGGGGACTCGCACTGTACCTGATCTACGTTTTGCTTCTGCCGCGGGCTGTCTGGCTGCAGGGGCGAAGCAGTGCGTGGCCCGCAGTGTGGGCCGCGTTGCTCGGCGGCTTGGTGCCTTTGGTCGTCGCGTGGATTGCCGGCTGGCGGGGACGGCGCAAGGCAATGTAACGCGGTCATCGGAGTCGTAAGGGCGTAGGCATTGCCTCGCCCCTACCAGGCGCAAAAGTTTGACGGACACCCCTCGAGCACATTCACAAAAAGGTCGCCAATATCGCCAGGGCGAGCATCACCCCGGCCAGCGCCAGCAGCCCACGATTTTCGACCATCGCCCGACGCCATTCTCCCTCCGCAGGGGCGAAAGGGAGCAGCGACGGGGGCAGCGAGCCAGTGCGCAGCGTCTCGCGGAACGCCGCCACGTTCGGCGGGCGTTGATCGGGGTGCATGGCGATGGCGGTTAGAATGGCGCGCTCCGTGACCGGGGGGATACGAGGATTGATCGCTCGTGGGAGCACGAGCGCGTCGGGTTTGAGAAACCGCTGCTTGGCATCGGTAGGAGGCCGGTTGGTCAAAAGGTGGTAGAGCGTAGCACCGAACGAGTAAATGTCAGATCGGACGTCGGTGTGGCCGGTATCCCCACCGTACTGCTCCAATGGAGTATAGGCGACTGTGCCCCGGCCTTGCAGCACAGTGACGGTGCGGGCGTTGTCCGTCGCCAACAGCTTGACCAGCCCAAAATCTACCAATTTAATCAGCCCGCCGGGAGTCAGCTTGATGTTGGCCGGCTTGATGTCGCGGTGAAGTACGGGCGGGTCCTGGCTGTGGAGATACTCTAGCGCATCGCATAATTGGTTGGCCCAGCGGAGTACTTGTTGCTCGTCGAGGAACTTGCCGTGGCGACGCTTTTCTTCCATCAGTTGGCGCAGGTCTCGTCCGTCGACGAAATCCATTACCAGGTACTCGCGCTGGCCGGCGGTAAAAGTGTCCGAGACCTTGGGGAGATTGGGGTGGTCTAACCGGGCCAGGGTGAAAGCCTCGCGCCGGAACTGTTCCTGTGCTTGAGCCAGTGCATCGGGCGTAGCATCAGGGTCTGGACGGACTTCTTTGATGGCGCAGATACGTCCCTTCAGACGCAGGTCTGCGGCGCGGTACACCGCGCCCATACCACCCTGTCCGACGGGAGCCAGAATTTTATAGCGTTCGCGCAGGACAACTTCCGGCGCAAGCAGGCGGGCCATAACAGTATTTCGCTCCTTTTGGGTGAGTTTCATCATAAGCGAGAAATGTCGTTCTGTCAAGGAGGCGGTGATGACACGACCGGATATGCCCATGCTCATCGTTTACGGAGGGGATTTAGAGGGGCAGCGATGGATCATAGAGCAGGAACAGATGGTCATTGGGCGGGGATCGGATTGCGACATCGTGCTGCCGGAGCGGCAAGCCTCGCGCCATCACGCCCGAATTGAGCGAGACGAGAGTGGGTATCTGCTGCGTGACCTGGGGAGCAAGAACGGCACCTGCGTCAACGGTCAGGAGGTGCGCGACGTCCCCTACCGCTTGAGAGATGGGGACGAGATTCAGATCGCGTTGTGCGTCAAGATGGGCTTTGTGGCCGCCGACGCGACACTGCCGCTGGAGCTGACCGGGCCTAACCGGGGGTTGCGCATTGACCGGGCAGCCAAGCGGGTCTTTATCGGCGGCCACGAGATGATCCCCCCGCTCTCGGTGGCTCAGTATCGGCTGTTGGATCTACTGCTGGCCCACGAGGGGCAAGTGGTCTCGCGGGATGCGGTCGTGGCGGCCGTATGGTCTGATGAGGAAGCGCTGGGTATCTCCGAGCAGGCGATTGACGCGCTGGTGCGCCGCTTGCGCGAACGCGTCTCCGCCGTGGACCCGGATCACGCTTACATCGTCACCGTGCGGGGATATGGATTCCGGTTGGAGAACCGGTGACATGCCGGGACTCTACTGCGGCCTCTCCCCCAGCGTCACCTGGACGGTCTGCTCTTCCCCGTCGCGGACGATAGTCACCGCGACTGTGTCTCCCACCTCCGTCTCGGTTTCCAGATAAGCGACGAACTCTTTGGAGGTGGTCATCGCTGTGCCGTTGAGAGCGGTGATAATGTCGCCGCCCAGCGGGACGCGGGCGTTGCCGATCTGCGCCACCTGATTCCCGCCCCGGATTCCGGCCTGATCGGCGGCACTGCCGGGCGCGACTCTGACCACGAGCAACCCCGTGTCGCCCGGCACCTGCATCCCGGCCTGGCGGATCGCCTGCGCCCACTCCGGGGTCAACGGCAGGTACTCGACCCCCAGCCAGGGGTGCGGATAGCGGCCCTGGGCGATCAACTGCGGCACGACCCGCTGCACGGTGTCCGAAGGCACGGCGAACCCAATCCCGGCCGAGGCGCGGCTGGGGCTGACGATCTGCGAGTTGACGCCGATCACCCGCCCGCGCAGGTCGAGCAGCGGCCCACCCGAATTGCCGGGGTTGATGGCCGCGTCGGTCTGGATCGCCTCGCCGATGAATCGCCCGTCTGGGCTTTCGATGATCCGCCCCAGGGCGCTGACCACGCCCACGGTCAAACTGCCCACCTGCCCAAATGGGTTGCCGATGGCGACGACGAACTGGCCCACGCGCAGATTGTCCGAATCACCCAGCGCGACCGGCTGCGGCAGGTTATCGGCCTCAATGTGGATCACTGCCAGGTCATTGGAGGGGTCTGTGCCGACGATCTCGGCCTGATAGACCCGTCCATCGGCCAAAGTCACCGACAGTTCCTCCGCGTTTTCCACCACGTGATAGTTGGTGACGATGTGCCCCTCTGTGTCGTAGATAAAGCCGGAGCCGGTGCCCTCCTGGGGAACGGGCCGGAAGAAGAAATCGTAAGCATAACTCACGTTGGTGATGTTGACCACCGCCGGCCCGACCAGGTCGTAGACCGCCTCCACCTGCGCTTCCAGCGCGTTGGCCGGCTCCTCTGTCGGCTGCGCCAATGGGGGTGGGGCCAGCGTGGGAGTCGGCGGGACGGCCGGCGTCGGGGTGACAGATGGGGCTAACAGCCCGGTTGGCCCGCACCCAAGCGCCGCGCCGAGCAACGTCGCCAAGATACCAATCAGAATTTTGTGTTTGTTCATCTGTTCCACACCTCCCTGGAAGCAACAATCCGTTCCAACCGCTCCACCTCCGCCTGCAACTCCTCGATCCGCCTCCGCATGCGGAGGATGATCTCGACCCCGGCCAGGTTCACCCCCAGGGCGGTGAGTCGGCGAATGCGGCGCAGTTCGGCCAACTCGGCCTCGGTCAACGTCTGGCTCACCAACTGGCGACGAATGTAACGGCGGACGGTGCGCGGCGCCAGCCCGGTGCGGCGGGAGGCAACGGCGATGGTGATACAGGTAGTCTGTTCTCTCCCGGTCATCGTCTGCCCTCCTTGCCAGAGATTTTTCTCAATTCCTCGAACAATTCCCGTTGGCGGGGAGTGAGCCGCTCCGGCAGGCGCACCTCCACCCTGGCGTACATATCACCGTGCTGCTTGGGATGACGCAGGCGGGGCATACCCTTGCCGCGCAGCCGAAAGACGCGCCCGTTCTGTGTGCCGGGCGGGATGGTGAGCGTGACCGGGCCGCTCAAAGTCGGAACCTGCGCCTTGCCGCCGAGCACCGCGGTGTAGAGATCGAGCGGCACCGTCACGTGCAAGTCGTCCTCCCGGCGCTCGAACTGCGGATCGGGGGCAACCCGGACGCGCAGGTACAGGTTGCCCGCGTCCCCGCCGCCCTCTCCCGGCCCACCCTCGCCGCTCATACGGACCCGGGTGCCGGTGCGAGCGCCGGGTGGAATTTTGACCTCCAGGCGACGGCCATCCTTCTGCAACGTGCGCCGTGTGCCCTGGTAGGCTTCCCGCAGGCTGATCTCGACCTCTTGTTCGTAATCCTGCCCGCGCCGTGGGCGCACACGCCCCTGGAATCCGCCTGGCGCGGCGCGGCCCCCCATCCCACCAAATATCTGGCTAAAGAAATCGGAAAACGGGTTACCGCCACCGAACATATCCTGCAAATCCTCCGGTGTGCCGTAGCGGACGTGGACGCCGCCCGGCGCTCCGGCCCATTGCCCCCAGTTGAAATCGCCGGGGCGGCCCCCGCTCTGCTGCCAGTGTTGCCAGTCGGCCCCCAACTGGTTGTACTTGGCCCGCTTTTCCGGGTCGGAGAGCACCTCGTAGGCCTCGTTGATCTCTTTGAACCGTTCCTCGGCCGCCTCGTCGCCTGGGTTGACGTCTGGGTGGTGTTTGCGGGCCAGTTTGCGAAAAGCCCGTTTGATCTCTTTTTCGTCCGCGTCTTGGCTGACGCCGAGGATTTTGTAATAGTCTTTGTATTCCATTTTTTTCACCAGGGGTGGGATCAGACTGCCACGACGACGCGGGCCGGACGGAGGAGGCGGTCGCCCAGACGATAACCGGCGCTCACCACCTCGGCCACGGTGTCCGGCTCAAGCCCGGCCTGCTCGTGGGGGAGGCTGCTCACCGCTTCGTGCCAGGTCGGGTCGAACGGTTCCCCGGCGGCCTGGATCGGTTTGGCTCCCTCCTGCTCCAGTAAGCGCGTCATACTTTGCAGAGTCAAGTCAACTCCCTGCCGCAGGCTCGCGGCGTCCGCTTCTGAGTCGAGCGCCCGTTTCAGGTCATCGGTCACGCGCAGAAGATCGCGCAGCAGTCGCTCCCGTTCGGCGGCGACGCGTTCGTCGGCCAGCCGCTGCTGCCGCCGGCGAAAGTTTTCCATCTCGGCCTGCAGGCGGAGCGCCCGGTCGCGCCACTCGGCCAGTTCTTTTTCTTCCGCTTGCCGCGTATCGTCACCGGTTGATTCAGCCCGTACCGGTTGTGATACAGATGGCTCCACCGGCCGCGCCGCCACGTCCACCACGGGCGGGGCGGCCTCGGCAACCGGCGCACCCTCCTCGACGACCGGTGGTTGGGTGCGGACAGGTATCTTTACTCTGGTCATACAACTCATCCTCTCGTATGCAAATGAGAAACCAGGTTTTTCCCCAAAAACCTGGTTTCTTGCCCATCGCGCTGCTGTGAGTGTCTCTAAACTTCCTGGAACTCGCCCTCGACCACGTCCTCGCCTCCCGGCTGCGGCCCGCTCGTTGGGCCAGAATCGAACCCGGCGCCTCCCGGCTGCGGCCCGCCGGTGGGCTGTTGCTGGGCGTACATCTGCTGCCCGATGGCCTGGCTGGCCTGTTGCAACTGCTCGATCAGTTGCCGGATGCGGGCGGCGTCCTCCCCCTCTTGGGCTTTTTTCAGGTCGGCGACGATTTGCTCGACGCGCTCCCGGTCAGAAGCGGACACTTTATCACCCAGGTCGCGCAACATCTTTTCCATCTGATAGGTCAGTGCGTCGGCGGTGTTGCGAGCCTCGATCAACTCTTTGCGCTTTTGGTCTTCCCTTTCGTGCCGCTTGGCTTCTTGCACCAATCGCTCCACTTGATCCTTGCTCAAGTTGGTGCTGGCGGTGATGGTGATCTGTTGCTCTTTGCCGGTGGCCTTGTCCTGGGCCGAGACGTTCAGGATGCCGTTGGCGTCAATGTCGAATGTCACCTCGACCTGCGGCACGCCGCGCGGCGCGGGCGGGATACCTTCCAGGTTGAACATCCCCAGGCTGTTGTTGTCGGCCGCCATTGGGCGCTCCCCTTGCAGGACGTGGATCGTCACTGCGGTTTGGCCGTCCTCGGCGGTGGAAAAGGTCTCGCTCTTGCGCACCGGGATGGTGGTGTTACGCTCGATGAGCGGCGTCATCACCCCGCCCAAAGTCTCCACGCCCAGCGTCAACGGGGTCACGTCCAAGAGCAGCATGTCCTTGACCTCGCCGGAAAGCACTCCGGCCTGGATGGCCGCGCCGATTGAGACCACTTCGTCCGGGTTGACTCCCTTGTGCGGCTCCTTGCCGCCGGTCAGATCGCGCACCAGGTTTTGGATCATCGGCATGCGGGTCGCGCCACCTACCAGCACGACCTCGTCCAGATCGGAGGCCTTGAGCTTGGCGTCTTTCAACGCCTGCTCAAAAGGCCCCCGGCAACGTTCGACCAGGTCTTGGGTTAACTGCTCTAATTTGGCCTGCGTCAACTTTATCTGCAAGTGCTTGGGGCCGGAGGCGTCGGCGGTGATAAAGGGCAGGTTGATCTCGGTCTCTAGCACGGTGGAAAGCTCAATCTTGGCTTTCTCCGCCGCTTCCTTGAGCCGCTGCAACGCCTGGCGGTCCTCGCGCAGGTCAATTCCCTGGTCTTTTTTGAACTCGTCGGCGACGTAATCGGTGATGCGTTGGTCCCAGTCGTCGCCGCCGAGGAATGTGTCACCGCTGGTGGACTGCACTTCGACCACTCCCTCCCCCACGTCCAGGATGGAGACATCAAAAGTGCCGCCGCCCAGGTCAAAAACCAAAATCGTCTCGTCCTTTTCCTTGTCCAGCCCGTAGGCCAGCGACGAGGCGGTCGGCTCGTTGATGATGCGCTTCACCTCCAGCCCGGCGATCTGCCCGGCGTCCTTGGTCGCCTGGCGCTGGCTGTCGTTAAAGTAGGCCGGCACGGTGATGACCGCCTGCGTGACCGGTTCGCCCAGGTAGGCTTCGGCGTCCTCCTTCAGTTTGCGCAGGATCATGGCCGAGATTTCCTGTGGCGTGTAATTCTTGCCGGTCTGCGGAATGTGCACCTGTGCGTCGCCGGAAGGGCCACTCACGATTTTGTATGGCAGAATCTGGCGCGCCTTTTCGACCTCTGGTTCGTCGTATCGGCGACCCATCAGCCGCTTGATAGAAAAAATGGTGTTATCCGGGTTGACGACCGCCTGACGCCGGGCGGTCTGCCCCACCATGCGCTCGCCGTTCTTGGTAAATGCAACTACCGATGGGAACAACCGTCCCCCCTCGGCGCTGGGGATGACGGTCGGCTCGCCACCTTCCATCACAGAGACGACCGAGTTGGTCGTACCCAAGTCAATTCCGATAATTTTGCTCATTATGTTTCCTCCCACAGTTCGATATTTTCACGCTGTATATTGAATATACACCATTTGTATCAGAAATACACAAGAGCAACATTAGCGTTTCATTAGATTGCGCTGGGGCTGCAGAGGAGTGAGCACGCCAGTTGGATAGCTGCCTCAATCATGACATTGACTGGTTCAATTCATCGCCACCAATAGTGCTCCGAGTGCGGTGGCGTGACCCGCGTTCGGCGGCAGGATGATGGGCGTGTTGTAGAGATCGCTTACCTGCTCGAGCACGGCGCGCACGCTGGACATATCAATCAGGTGTCCGGTGACGACGATGCGCTCTATCTGCCGGGCGCGGGCAGCGTTGATGGCGACGATGGCTATGACCTGGCCCACCAGCGTCACCAGCGCCGCCGCCAGATCCTCGCGGCTGACGGCGAGATTGTGGCGGGCCAGACGACCAAAATTGACCGCTGTGGCTTCGGCGGGCAACTGGCCGATAGGCCCATTGACCACATCGCCCAGGCTCAAGTCGGCTCCGTTAGGATCACCCCGCTGCGCCAAAGCGTCAATCTCGTGATGATCGGTAGTGTGTAGCAACAGGCGGCTCAGTCCCAGCAATGTGCCCCCGCCCACACCGGTGCCCGTGACGTGTGTGTAGCGGTTGTCGTGCCCCTCCACCACCGCCGTACCGGACCCGGCGCTCACTACCAATACTGGTTTTTCCTCTGCGAGTTCGGCCAATGCCCGGCCACCGTGCCCGATCGCTTCTACCTCGCCCACGCTGACCACTGCGCACCCGTCAATCTGGTCGGGCAGCAATCGGTGACACCCACCAGTGACGGCGAGTTGCCGGAGTGACGATAGCTCGATTCCTCCACCCGCCAACACGACCCGTACCAACTCGGGGTCTGGTTGACCTTTGGAGGGACGATCCCAATGGCGCAACTCGTTTCCGACGTAGGCTACCGCGTCGGTGTTGCTGATGCCAAAATCTATCGCTGCGTGCATAGATTCAGTACCTCTCTGGTTCAAAGCCTCTAAAAGATTCGGGTGTGTTTCATCTACTTTGGAGAGCAACCAAAGCCAGCGCGGTGCAATTCAGCGTCGTCGGTTGAGTAGGCCTTCAGGCCGTATCGAAACCCCTGGATTGAGCCTGCCGAAATCACGGCGTGGCCCATGCAGGACAAAATCCGTTGCCAAAGCCGCTCGCTTCACTTTGACAGGCTCAGTACAAGGGTTTCGATACGCCGCCACAAAAAGCGTGGCGGCTACTCAACCAACGCTTGCTTTACTGGCCTGAGCAGTTACCAAATTGGTGCTCACAAAAGTGTAAAGGTGTTTTTGCTCCTGAAAAGGTGAACCCCAATTTGGCATTTCATTGTAGCATGGATGTGATGGGGCGACAAATATCGCGTCAGGCGAACTCTCGACGTTCGCCAAACGGCGACTCCACAGAGGGTCACCTTGGGGCAGGATGGCCCCTAACGCAGTTTGGCTTGAGAAACTAGATCAATTATGCAAAATCAGGCCCAAAATCTTGACGACAAGGGATGATTGTGTTAGAATATGTACAATTCGTGAATCGCTGATATTTACCATCTTTTCCGGGGCGGTTGACTACACGGTAGCTGTGTCTAACCCATCTATGGTTTGTTTCGACGTTTCACCTCTCATCCCGGCTCGACTTGGCGCGGCATTCACCCTAGACGTGGATGCCGGGCCTCAGAGCCTGATTGACGTCTCTACCAAAGCCCTGGAGTCAAGTTTCCTTCGCGGGACTATCCAGGCCATTCGTGTGCAAGGAGGCGTACTCGTTCGAGGCACTTTGGAATCGCAACTGGTTCTAGAGTGTGTCCGTTGTTTGGAACCCTTTACCTTTCCCATCACTCTGGAGTTGGAAGAGATATTTCGGTTTGCTGGAACGGAATCAACGCCAGAGATACTCTATTCAGTGAGTGATAGCGGCTGGCTAGATTTGACCCCCCTGTTGCGCGAGCAAAGTTGGCTGAGCATTCCGCTGAAACCCCTCTGTAGCCCAGATTGTAAGGGGCTGTGTCCGCAATGTGGCGTGAACCTCAACTTGGAATCGTGTACGTGTGAAAACGCCAAGATCAATCCACACCTGGCTGTATTGAAAGAGTTTTTGTGAGTTGGTAACTGCTCAGCCTGTCATTGCGAGGAGCGGCAGCGACGAAGCAATCCCCACGCTGCTTGCATTTGAAAGCGGGAGATTGCTTCGCTACGCTCGCAATGACACTAGCGAGGCCATTCTGAG
>QMOE01000021.1 GCA_003648125.1 Chloroflexota bacterium | reverse complement strand
TGTGGCTGAACTCGATAGGCGTTCCTGCTTCGATATACCGTTGCTTTTCCTCGGCGGGCAGACTGGTCAAATCGGAGTAAGGGAGCGCGTACTTGACCTGAAGGATACCGGCGCGGTCGGCAAGATCATAATCAAAGAGTATCATCTCAATAATCCGGGGGAATGTAGGTCGGAATGGTATTCCGACCAGCCGGATTACCAATCCGGCCTACAAATGCCCCAACTTTTTGAGAAGATACATTCCATATCAGGATCGCTTTTTTCTGAGCAGACAATGCACACGTGTGCAAATAGGAGTATCCCCTATGCGTGTCTCAATCAAGGATATCGCCAAAGCGGCCGGCGTTTCCCACTCCACCGTTTCCCGTGCCCTGGGCGATAGCCCGCTTGTAAAGGCTGAGACGGCAGCCCGCGTCCAACGTCTGGCCCAGGAGATGGGCTATTCCCCTGACGCCATCGCCCGCAGCCTGGTGACGCAGCAAACCCGCACTGTGGGTGTCGTCGTGACCACCATCACCGACCCCTTTGTGGCCGAAGTGGTGCAGGGCGTCGAGGATGCAGCCCAGGAAAATGACTACTCGGTCATTCTGGCCAGCTCTGCTGCCGAGCCGGAACGGGAACTGGCCGCCGTGGAGATGCTCCGCGCCAAGCGGGTGGATAGTCTTATCGTCACCTCATCGCGCGTCGGCGCGCTTTACCTGGAGCACCTGGAGCGCATCGGCGTGCCGGTGGTGTTGGTCAACAACCATAACAGGCAGAGCGGCCGCTACACATTTTCGGTGAGTGTGGACAATCAACACGGCGGCCACCTGGCGACCGAGCACCTCATCAAGCGGGGCCACCGCCGCATTGGCTACGTAGCCGGTCCGGCGAATCACAGTGATGACGCAGAGCGAATGGCCGGCTACTGCCAGGCGCTGGACGAAGCAGGGATACTCTTCGATCCAACCCTGGTCGTGTCCGGCAATGGCCGTCTCGACGGCGGCGAGCGGACGCTGCGCACACTGGCAGGTCTGGCTGAACCAGTCACGGCCGTTTTTTGCTACAACGATATGACGGCTATCGGGCTGCTCTCGGCAGCCCGGCGGGCGGGGATCTCGGTCCCGGAAAACCTGGCTGTGGTCGGCTTTGACGACATCCCTCTGGCCGCCCACGTCTATCCCCCTCTGACGAGCATAGCCCAGCCGCAGCGCGACATGGGACGGCAGGCTATGAACATGGCTTTGGCGTTGATGGTCGCTGACGATGCAACTGCACCTTTCTCAGACGTCGTGGTCAAGGGAAGATTGGTCGTGCGCGAAACGACGTAAATTTGAGCATTGGGAGGTGTTTGGTATGAAAGGATTAGTACTCGATGCAGTCTGGGAACCGAAGCCGGACTATGAGGTCTCCGCGTGGGAAAAGCAGACCGGCAAGGCGATCACCGGAAACAGCATCTGGCGGCACCCCAAACTGGAGGTGCGCGATTGGCCCGACCCCGAACCAGGCCCCCAGGAGGTTGTGCTGGAAGTGCAGGCATGCGGCATCTGCGGCTCTGACATGCACTTTTACGAGACCGACGATGAGGATTACATCCTCTACCCTGGCCTGACCAAATTCCCCACCATCCTGGGACACGAGTTCTCCGGCAAGGTGGTGGAGATTGGCAGCGGGGTTGAACTCCTCGAGATTGGCGATATGGTGACGGCGGAGGAGATGATCTGGTGTGGTCGCTGCATCCCTTGCCGCAACGGCTACCCCAACCACTGCACCAATCTGGAGGAGATCGGTTTCACCATTCCCGGCGCTTTTGCCAATTACATCGCCGTGGACGAGAAATTCTGCTGGCCCATTGATGCTATCGCCGAGCGGTTCGGCGACGAGGAAAAGGCCTACGAGATGAGTGCCCTCAGCGAACCGACCTGCGTGGCCTACAATGCCATGTTCGAGCGAGCGGGCGGCTTCCGGCCGGGCCACTATGTCAGCGTCTTTGGCGCGGGGCCGATTGGACTGGCCGCCACAGGTTTGGCAAAGGCCGCTGGTGCGGGCACAATCGTCACTTTTGAGATCTCGCCGCAGCGCCGCGAGTTGGCTAAAAAGGTCGGCGCTGACTATGTGTACGACCCCCGCCAGGTCACTCCGAGTGAGGTTTTGATGGAATTGAGCAAGGGTGCGGGGTTCGATTTCCACGTCGAGGCGGCCGGCGCTCCGCACCTGACGGTGCCGGAGATGGAAAAGGCTATGGCCATCAACGGCAAGATGGTGCAGATCGGGCGGGCGGCCCGGCGGGTACCGATGTATCTGGAGACCTTCCAGGTGCGCCGCGCCCAGGCCTTTGGCGCGCAGGGGCACTCGGGTCACGAGACCTTCCCCAACGTTATTCGGATGGTCGCCGCCGGCCGGCTCGACCTCAGCTCCATCATCACCGCGCGCTACAAACTGGACGAGGCCGTGGACGCCATCGCCCGCGCCACCAGGCGGGAGGATGGCAAGATCATGGTGAGGCCAAATTAGAAGGGTACGTTTCATCTCGGTTGGGGAGGAGGGAGCATCCCCTGATGCGACCAGGCAGGCGTGCCTGCCCCCTCTAACTTGTTTGAAACACATCCAAATCATACGTACACTTGACGATTACAGCAGCAATTCCCGTATCATCTCAATAATCCGGGGGAATGTAGGTCGGAATGGTATTCCGACCAGCCGGATTACCAATCCGGCCTACAAATGCCCCAACTTTTTGAGAAGATACCAATTCCCGTTATGGGTGAAAAAGTCAGGTCGTAGCCGCGATTTCGCAATCGCGCAGGGTGCTTTACGTGGGAAAACAGCCGCGATTTCCAAATCGCGGCTACAAAACGGGAATTGCTGCGATTACAGTAGAAATTAGAAGGAGGTGATGATATTCCCGACAAGTTCCCAGGCACGTTGCTAGTTGAGAGTCCAAAACATTCAAATCAAAAAAACAGGAGGAAAAAAGAAATGTCACGTTTCACAAAAGCTATCTCGTTGTTACTGGTGCTCGTTGGTCTGGTCTCGCTCGTAGCCTGCGGCCAGCAAGAGGCGACAGAGGCAACTGAAGCGCCTGCAACAGAAGCAGTTGAAGAACCCCAGGTCACCCAGTCAGGATTGGTCTTTGGCATGTCGGTGCACTCTAATCCTGCCGAGGACGCCTTCTGGGGTGTCGTGGAGAAAGGCGCCCAGGACGCTGCGGCGACCTATGGTATTACGCTCAAATCCGGCGGCAGTGGCGATCCGGTCGAGCAGGCGCAACTGGTGGAGAACTTTATCGCCGATGGCGTGGACGGCATTTTTGTCTCGTTGGCTAACCCGGACGCGCTCAAGGATGCAGTCACCAAGGCCGTGGACGCCGGCATCCCGGTCATCACCATCAACTCTGGCGTGGACGTCTACAAGGAACTGGGAGCGCTCACCCACATCGGCCAGACCGAGTTTGTGGCCGGTCAGGGCGCTGGCGAAAAGTTCAACGCTGCGGGCGCGACCAAGGCGCTCTGCGTCATCCACGAGGAGGGCAACATCGGCCTCGAGGAGCGGTGCGATGGTCTCGCCGACACCTTTAACGGTGACGTCGAGCGTTTCAACGTCGCCACGACCGGTGTCCGGGATGTCGCCGGCACAGTAGCGGCCATTCAGAACAAGCTCATTGCGGACGCGGACGTTGACGGAATTTTGACGCTCAACCCAATCATCGCCATCGCGGCCCGCGATGCCATCGCGGCGGAGGGCGGTAGCCAGAAACTGGGTACCTTTGACCTCAGCCCCGACGTCTTGGCGGCGATTGAAGGCGGCGAGATGCTGTTCGCCGTGGACCAGCAGCAGTACCTGCAGGGTTATCTGCCGGTCGTTCTCTTGTACCTCTACAACACTAACTTGAACACCGTCGGTGGTGGCTTGCCGGTACTCACCGGCCCCGGATTTGTGGATCAGAGCAACGCCGCGGCTGTGAAGGATCTCTCCGCTCAAGGAACCCGGTAGGCGAAATAACAGACTGGTGTGGGATGGAACCTCCATCCCGCACCAGTTATCCAGTGGAGTGGATTAGCAATCCGCTCTGCGGCAAGGAGGTTTCTAATGGCAACACAAGCCGTGAGCGACGAGCGACTGGCGAAAGTGGGCCTCGCCAGGAGACTTTTCCAGCAACCTGAAATCGGGGCCGTTATTGGCGCGGCCGTCGTGTGGCTGTTTTTTGCGTTCTTTGCGCCAGAGAACTGGGCTACGTTGAATGGCCTGGCGCGTATCATGGACCCAGCCTCTACATTGGGCATTATGGCGATTGCAGTGGCCCTGCTCATGATCGGTGGTGAATTCGATCTCTCCACCGGGGTCATGACGGGTACGACGGGACTGGTCGCTGGTCTGCTGTCCACTCGGCTGGGCTGGAACTTGTGGCCCGCTATGTTCGTGTCTCTTCTCTTTGCGCTGGCTGTAGGGTACTTTAATGGCCTGATGCGGGTCAAGACGGGCTTGCCCAGTTTTATCGTCACCCTGGCGACCTTCTTTTTCTTGAGAGGAGCTAATGTGGGTACCACCCGTCTGGTGACCGATCAAGTTTACGTCGGCGGCATTGATAAAGCAGCGGGCTTTGCCTCGGCGCGTGCCTTTTTCAACACCGGCATCACATTGTTCGGCATCGAGTGGAGGAGTGCGATTATTTGGTGGGTTGTGCTCGTGATCATCGCCAGTTGGATTTTGCTGCGCACCAGGTACGGAAGTTGGATTTTCGCCGTTGGTGGTGATGCTGAAGCGGCCCGCAAAGTGGGCGTGCCGTCCGCGCGGGTCAAGATCGGGCTGTTCATGGCGACAGCCGCTGCCGCCTGGCTGGTGGGCATGATGAATGTTGTGCGGCTGCGCTCGGCCGTCGCCAGCCAGGGCATTGGCCAAGAGTTCATCTACATGATCGCGGCGAGCATCGGCGGCTGCCTGATGACCGGTGGCTATGGCTCGGTGATCGGTGCCTCAATCGGCGCCTTTATCTTTGGTATGGCGCAGGTCGGGATCGTGTTCGCTGGATGGGATACCGACTGGTTCTACTCGTTCCTGGGCATCATGCTCCTGGTCGCTGTGCTGGTCAATAACTATACCCGCAAGCGAGCGACAGAGATGAGCGTTGCCGCGGCCAAGTCCCGGACGGAAGGAGAGTGAGACGATGGCAGAACCAATTCTACAAGTACAAAATGTGACCAAGATGTTTGGTAGCGTCATCGCGTTGAGCGACGTGTCGGCCCGTGTCTACCCGGGCGAGGTCACCTGCCTCCTGGGGGATAACGGCGCCGGCAAGTCCACCCTGATCAAAATCTTGTGCGGCTTTCACCAGCCCACAGAGGGTGACTATTACTTTGAAGGGCAGAAAGTATCTTTCAACTCCCCACGTGAGGCTCTGGCGCGGGGGATTGCGACGGTGTATCAGGACCTGTCCCTGATCCCATTGATGCCTATCTGGCGCAACTTTTTCCTCGGCTCTGAACCGGAGAAGCGCTTGGGCCCGTTCAAAGCCTACGATGTTGACTTTGCCAAGCGCACGGTGCGCGAGGAAATGGCCAAGATGGGCATTGACATCCGCAATCCCGACCAGCCGGTGGGAACGCTGTCCGGCGGTGAACGGCAGTCCATTGCCATCAGCCGGGCCGTCTACTTTGGGGCCAAGGTTCTGATCCTCGACGAGCCGACGGCTGCCCTGGGCGTCAAGCAGGCCGGCATCGTACTCCACTATATCGTGCGGGCCAAGAGGCGGGGGCTGGGCGTCATCTTTATCACCCACAACCCAAACCATGCCTATCCTGTGGGGGATCGCTTTATCATTCTGCGCCGAGGTCAGGTGCTGGGCGATTATCAGAAAGATGAGATCAGCCAGGAACAACTCGTGAACCTCATGGCAGGCGGCGAGGACCTGGTAAAGCTACAGCAGGAGTTAGCGCGACTCTTGGAGGAGCAGGTCGAGGCTGCGTGAATGTGGATAGGCGACGAAGCACAGTCGGTGGCGTTTGGATCGTAATCGCCATCTTGCTTTTCGCGAGTGGGGCGATGTCGAGCGGCTGTGCCTCCGACGGTTCGGCCTCTAGCCCCCGTCTTATCATTGATGATTCTGTGGCGGGTGATTTCAAAGCTCTGGCCGTAGAGACCTGGGACAGGTTTCTCACCGTGTTCCAGGCCAGAAGCGATTGTTTCGGTGACGTGCGCCTGTGGGCCACGCGCTCTCTAAATAGTCGAGCGGCATACGATCCAGACAGTGCTACAGTTACAGTGCGGGTTCCGGGAACCCCGGCTATGCTCCAAAGCGCGTTGGTCCACGAGTGGGCCCATCACATCGAATTTCAGTGCGAGGCGCACAAGGACCTCAGACTGGCGTTCCTCGCGGCCCAGGGGCTGCCTCCCGACACGGTGTGGCGTCCCGACGACGCACCGGCCAATATGCCTTCCAGCCAGTGGGCAGACATACCTTCTGAACAATACGCGGAGACAATGATCGAGGTGGTACTGGGCCGGCGGCAGATCCCAACTAATGCGCGCGTCACGAGAGAAGCGGTGCGCGTAATTGAGGAATGGGCTGCTGGTGACTAGAAATTAGGGATTGGAGATTGGAGATTTATGTTTGATAAAATGCTCGTCGCAGTGGATGGTTCGCGACACTCGAAGCGTGCTGTTGAGGCTGCGGTTGACCTGGCGAAGCGTTATCAGGCTTCCGTTACTATCTTGCATGTGATTCGCGATATGCCGCTCCCCAAAGAAATTATGGAAATGATCGCAGCAGGGGAAGTGACAGAATCGCGCATGGAGATTCTGCAGGATTCTGCCGAGATCATTCTGGACAACGCCAGAAAAAAGTTCGCCGAGGCTGGCCTTTCAGATGTGCAAAGTCATCATGTCATCGGAGACCCAGCCTTCCAGATCGCCGATTACGCTCAAAAGAACGGGATTGACCTGATCGTGATCGGACATCGTGGTCTGGGCACCCGCGGCGAGATGTTGGGGAGCATGGCGAGAAAGCTCCTCAATATGACCAAAGTTTCGTGTCTCGTTGTCAGATGATTTACGCGCACGTTTAATAATCAGTTCCAGTCATCCTCCCTTGCTCTGGCTAGTACGAGGCGAGCATTGGGCGGACAACCTGAATACACGTAAATAAAGGAGATGTGATATGTCAGATAAACAAGTACCAAAAGGGTGGCTCGCCACTGACCAGCCGGACCTCTTTTTCGAGGACAACACCGTTGGCCGCTTGAAGAAAGAGGTATGGGACTCGAGCGACGCCGAGATAGACGCTATTCTGGCCGAGTACGGAGTCCCCGCTCCCATCGAGTGGGGCAAGCCCGGCTCTTACATCCAGACCACCGTGCGCCACGTGCTGGAAGAGAACCGGCGCAAGAACGACGTCATCTTTATCCCGGTCGGCTCTACCGAGCTGCACGGCAAGCACATGTCCAGTGCTATGGACACCCTCTTCGTCAGCGCCATCTGCGAAGGGGTGCGCCGCTACACGGCCAAACGGGGCGCGCCGGTCAACCTGGCCCTGCCGCCGCTGATGTACGGCGCACACCCGTATCATCACCTGGGTATGCCCGGCACCGTCATCGTGCGGGAGGACGTGGTGCGGGAGTTGATGATTGACGTCATGCTGGGCTTGTGGAACGATGGCTTCCGCAAGCAGATCATCCTCAACAACCACGGTCAACTGTGGGTGCTGGAAGCGGCGATCCAGCAATTCGAGAAGCGCTATCAACTGCCCGGTATCTTTCGCGTCATAGACTGGCACCGCGCCGTCCGTCAGTTCTTCCGCACGCAGGAGCGCGGCGGTGTGTTCGACACCAACTTTGTCCACGCCGCCGAGGCGGAGACATCGCTGGGGTTGTATCTCGTCCCGGAGATGGTGGACATGGAGTACGCCGTGAACACCCAGGGCAAGAGTTACCTGCCCGACGGCCACTTTGACAAGTCGGTGGAGCCGTTCAGCCGGCCCAGCCGCTGGTCGGAGGGGGAGGGCCACTTTGCCATAGAACTCGTGGGCACACCGGAGGGTGTGGTCGGCAAGGCCAAGGCGGGCACGGCGGAGAAGGCAAAACGACCTCTCGCCGCCATCCTGCGCTACATGACGCTGGTCAACGATCAGATTTTGGAGGCGTTCCCCTCGGGCGCCGTGCCGCCAGTGGAAGAGACGACCTATCGCACCGAGGCGGAGATGGAGCCTTACCTGCGTGAGCCGTGGAGCGAGGGTTGGAAGCCGGTGTACGGCTTGCCCAAGATTGGGCAGGGCACGTTGCTGTAGAACACGGATTAGCAGAATTTACGGATTATAGTGAGGAGAAAGTACAATGAAAGGTAAAATGAAAGGCGTAACGCTGGTCGCGGATTGGGATCCCAAACCAGAGTTCAAACTGGGTTCAAAAGACATCGATGGCCGCCAGACCTATCTGGGTAGTCAGGTATACCGCAACCCCCGGCTCGAGATCAGGGAGTATGACATTCCCACCCCCGGGCCGAACGAGGTGCTGTTGCAGGTCAAGGCCTGCGGTATCTGCGGCTCGGACGTCCACATGGCGCAGGCCGGCGACGATGGCTACATCTACTACCCCGGTCTCACCGGCTTCCCCTGCATCCTGGGGCACGAACTCTCTGGCGTCGTCGTCGAGGCCGGCAAGGACGCGCGCGACAAGCGCACCAACAAGCCCTTCAAGGGAGGGGAGCGAGTCACCACGGAGGAGATGCTGTGGTGTGGACATTGTAAACCGTGCGCCGATGGCTACCCCAATCACTGCGAGAACCTGGACGAAATCGGCTTCAACGTCAACGGCGCGTTTGCCCAGTACATCGCCCTGCCGGCCAAGACGCTGTGGAGCCTGGAGCCGTTGGCCGATGTCTACGAGGGGGACGACATCTTTTTGGCCGGCAGCCTGACGGAGCCGACCAGCGTAGCTTACAACGCCGTGATCGAGCGCGGCGGCGGCATTCGCCCCGGCGACCGGGTCGTCATCCTGGGCGGCGGGCCGATTGGGGTCGCGGCCTGCGCGATCCTCAAGCAGGCGGGAGCCTCCAAGGTGATCATTTCCGAGCCGCAGCCAGAGCGCGCCGCACTGGCGCTGGCGATGGGGGCGGACTATGCCATCAACCCACTCGAGGAGAATTTTGCCGATCGGGTGCTGGAACTGACCGACGGCATGGGGGCCGATCTCTTTATGGAGGCGACTGGGTTGCCAGAGATTGTTTACCCGGACATTGAGCGCGTCATCTGGGAGGGCCGCACGCTGAACAGCACCATCGTCGTGACGGCCCGCGCCGAGGCCAAGATGCCCGTCACCGGTGAGGTGTTGCAGGTGCGGCGGGCGAGCATCGTCGGCTCGCAGGGTCACTCTGGGCACGGCACGTTCCCGCGCGTCATTGACTGCATGGCGAGTGGGATGGATATGACCAAGATGTCCACCAAAAAGATCACTCTGGAAGAGGTGCCCGAAAACATCATCGCGTTACAGACGGACCGCAAGGAATGTAAGATCACCTGCCGGATGTAATTGTTCACTACACGGGCCTGACAGGTCTTTAAGACCTGTCAGGCCTCCAAACCAGGACAACGATATGCAGCTCTCCATTATTCTTTCAACCCACGCTGCGCAGTTTCAGGCGGTCGCTTTCAAGGGTGACTTTGAAACCAACGTCGCCAAGATCGCCGGCTGGGGCTATGACGGCGTCGAACTTGCTATCCGCGACCCCAAGCTGGTGGACGGCGATGAACTGACGCGCGTCGTGTCGGCGCACGGACTGGTTGTGCCGGCCATTGGCACCGGGCAGGCCTGGGGCGAAGAGGGATTGTCGTTCACCGACCCTGACCCGGCGGTGCGCGCTGCGGCGGTCGAGCGGACTATCTCTCACGTCCCCTTTGCCGCCCAGACTGGGGCTGCCTGCGGTGAGCCTGGTCGAACCGTCATCATCATCGGCCTGCTGCGCGGCATCGTCAAGCCGGGGGTGGATCACGCCCAGGCGATGGACTGGTTAGTGGAGGCATTGCAGCAATGCTGTGCTGCGGCGCAACCTTATGGTGTGCGATTGGCGCTGGAACCCATCTGCCGCTATGAAACTACGCTGATCAACAACGCAGCCCAGGGGCTAGATCTGTTGGAGCGGGTGGGCGCGGACAATATGGGGTTGCTGCTGGATACCTTTCACATGAACATTGAGGAATCGGTGATCGAGGAATCAATCCGCGTCTGCGGTGACCGCATCTTTCACTTCCACGTGGCCGATTCCAATCGCTGGTATCCTGGGGCGGGCCACCTGGATTTCAAGTCCATTCTGGACACACTCGCCGCCACCGGCTACGAGGGCTTTATCTCCGGCGAGTTCATGCCGCTGCCCGACGCCGACACGGCGGCCCAGCGGAGCATCGCGCATCTGCGTCAGGTGTAGAACCATGGCACACTCCCAATGGCGACTGTCCCCGGACCGATATTTCGACCCCGACCCGGCACAGCGGCGCATCGCGCGGGAACTGTACGAGGCGGTGCGGCCCTTACCCATCATCAGTCCGCACGGGCACGTGGACCCCAGTCTCTTTGCCGATGAAAACGGTACCTTTGGCACGCCGGCCGAGTTACTCATCATCCCCGATCACTATGTCTTTCGTATGCTCTACTCGCAGGGGATTGCGTTGGAATCGTTGGGCGTTCCCGCCGGCGCCGGGGAGCGGGATCATCGTAAAATTTGGCAGCTTTTCGCCGAGAATTTTTATCTCTTTCGCGGCACGCCGACTGGCGTCTGGCTGGCATACGTGTTTGACCAGGTCTTTGGCATTGAGGAAAAGCTGACCGGAGCGACGGCCCCAAGCATCTACGATCAACTGGAGGCCAAACTGAACTCGCCCGAGTTCCGCCCCCGCGCCCTGTTCGAGCGGTTCAACATCGAGGTGCTCTGCACCACCGACTTTGCCACCGACTCGCTGCGCTATCACCAGGCCATCTGGGATTCCGGCTGGCAGGGTGACATCCGCCCCACCTTCCGCCCCGACGACGTGGTTCACCTGTTGAGGCCGGACTGGCGGCAGAACGTTGACAAGTTGAGCGACCTGACGGGAATCGAGGTCAACTCTTACTCCGCACTGATTCGGGCATTGGAGGGGCGGCGCGCTTTCTTCAAAGAACTGGGCGCGGTCGCCAGTGACAGCGACGGCACCAGCCTCGCCACCGGCGAGCTGACCCCGCAAGAGGCGGAGTGGATTTTCCAGCGGGCGTTGCGCGGTGAGGCCGACACCCAGGATGCGGCCCGCTTTTTCGGCCACATGCTGATGGAGAGCGCGCGCATGAGCATCGAGGACGGGCTGGTGATGCAGGTGCATTTCGGCTCGTACCGCAATCACAACCAGCCGCTCTTTGACCGGTTGGGGCCGGATATGGGGGCCGACATCCCGTTCCGGGCCGAGTTCACGCGCAACTTGCGCCCGCTGCTGAACAAGTACGGCAACGACCCGCGCCTGACCTTTGTCGTCTTTACGTTGGATGCATCCACCTACACCCGCGAACTGGCCCCGCTGGCCGGGCACTATCCCGCGCTCAAACTCGGCCCGCCCTGGTGGTTCCACGATAGCATCAATGGGATGACACGTTATTTTAACCAAGTGATGGAGACGACCGGGCTGTACAACACCGTCGGCTTTACGGATGACACCCGCGCTTTCCCCACGATTTCGGCGCGGCACGATCTATGGCGGCGCATGAGCGCGAACTGGCTGGCGGGACTGGTCGTGCGGGCGGTTGTGGACGAGGAGGACGCGCGGGAGATGGTCGCAGAGCTGGCATACGGGCTGGCGAAACGAGCGTACAAGTTCGAGTGAGCCAATGTCATCAAGTTAAGGAAGCGAGCGCTGGTCGAGTAGGCCCGATGAGCCAATGTCATCAGGTTAAGGAAGCGAGCGCCGGTCGAGTAGGCCCGAAGGGCCGTATCGAGACCAAGCGAGCGGCTTTTGCAACGGATTTCGCACTGCATGGGCCGCGCCGTGGTTTCGATACGCTGGCTTCGGTACGCCTTCGGTTACTCAGCCCAAGTCGTTACTCAACCGACGGCGCTTAACTTGATGACATTGTCGAGTGAGCGAATTGGAGGACGAGATGGATTTGGAACAGTTGAGGGGGTTGACAATTTATCCCCACTCGGTGGTTGACTGGAACGACACCTCTTTTGTTTTGGTGCGGAGCGGTGGAGAAAAGTATCTCTCGGTTCTGGGCGACGCGACCGGGTTCGAGGGGCAGGCGCTGGGGCCGGACCCCGAATCGCTGCGTCTCTGCCCGCTCACGTCGGTCAACGCCGCCGTGCTGCGCGAGCGGTTGCCCTGGCTGCGGCCTGTGCCGTTGGGCTTGCGGCCCTCGGCCGGCTTTGGCGACCGGTTAGGGTTGGCGACGCCGGGGCACGTGCGGGCCGCGCGGCGTGCA
>QMOE01000020.1 GCA_003648125.1 Chloroflexota bacterium | reverse complement strand
GGGCGCGCAAAGTGAAATTTTCTTGAACTAAACATCAAATTTTCTCCGTGTCCTCTGTGTCTCTGTGGTGAGATGACCTTTTTTCAGGAGAGTCATGATACTGCAAGAACGGAGAAAGGCAAGTAATTGAGGATTTGGAGATTGGGGAGCCGGAAATCAACAAATCTAAAATCACTCATCATTTGCCGAAATCACGCATTTCTGTTATCATCCTGGGCGTGACACGTAAAACAAGTTTTTCGGAGGTCTACTTTGCTCGCTGGCTTGATTAAAACGATGCGGCCCAGGCAATGGGTCAAGAATATATTTGTCTTCGCTCCCTTGGTCTTTGACGTCAAACTGTTCAACCTGCGCTACCTGGCCCAGACCGTCGCCGGGTTTGTGCTGCTGTGTCTGATATCCGGGACAGTTTACATCATCAACGATCTGGTAGATATCGAAAAAGACCGGCAACACCCCAAGAAACGCAAACGCCCGCTTGCCAGCGGTCAGGTGGGCGCGAGCGCGGTCACCGTCGCAGCCATCCTCATCCCCCTCGTCGCGCTGCCAGCAGGGTTCCTCCTCGCCCCAGGCTTTGGGGCTATTTTGACCGGCTACCTGCTGCTCCAGATCGCCTACTCCTTCTGGCTCAAGAACGTGGTCATTATAGATGTGATGGTCATCGCGGCTGGGTTTCTGTTGCGCGTGGCGGCCGGCGTGCCGCTGGTAGATGCCGAGCGCTTCTCCCCCTGGCTCTACGTCTGCATGACCCTACTGGCCCTGCTGATCGGCTTTGGCAAACGGCGGCAAGAATTGGTGCTGCTGAAAGAGAACGCTAACGCCCACCGCGCAAGTTTGCAAGAGTATAATCTGTCGCTGCTTGACCACATCATCAGCATCGTGACCGCCTCGACGCTGGTGGCTTATGCGTTCTATACCTTCTCTGCCCCCAACCTGCCCTCCAACTATACGATGATGCTGACCATCCCCTTTGTGCTATACGGCATCTTTCGCCTGCTCTACCTGATACACGTCAAGGAAATGGGTGGTGCGCCGGAGGAGATCGCTCTCTCCGACCGCCCGCTCCAGGTGACGTTCCTGCTGTGGGGGTTGAGCGTGGTGGTGGTGGTGTACGTGCTGCCGTAAAAAGCCAAAGCAAGGACACACAGCACCGCTGCCACTCCTACCGCCCCGCCTGATTGCGCCGAAAAGCCCACGCCAGCGCGGCAGCTCCTCCGCTCAGCGGAATCCAGGCCCACCAGGGCAATTGTGTGGCATACGCACCCATCCAGCAGGAGACAAAGACGCCCGGCAGCCGCCCGAACGCGGCCAGCGCGAGCATAGCGGGAATCGAGAGCGGACTGAGGCCGATCAGGAAACAAACCAGGTCGTCGGGGAGAAAGGGGAACAGGAAGACGAGAAAAAAGAAAAACGGCCCCTGGCGGTCGGCGAGCCGGTCCCAGCGGGCCAACTGATCTGGATTCACCAATCGCTCAACCAGCGGCCGTCCAAAGCGGCGGGCCAACCCCATCGCCAGCGCGCTCCCCAGCAGCAGCCCGGCCATGCTGTAGAACGTGCCCAACCAGAGACCGTAGAGATAGCCGTTCAGCAGCCCCACGAACTGGCCCGGAAGCGGGGCCAGCAGCACCTGGGCCACGTTGAGCGCGATGCTGACTAACACCCCCCACGAGCCAAAGCCGGTCACCCACTCCCGCAAGCGATCCTGATCAAACAAAGCCCACAGTGGCTCACGCCAAATCCACAACGCAGCACCGAGGGCAACGATCAGTCCAGCGAGAAGCGCAGTGCGCCGCTTGCTCACGGCTAATCCTCAACCAATGCGGCTGACCGGGGCGGTTTCAACCCCAGAGTGAACAAGAAACCAAACGCCACGAATGCTGCGGTCACACCGAAAAGCGCAGCGTATGAGGTCGCCTCCAATAACCAGCCGCCCGCCATCGGCGCCAGAGTCAATGCCCCCATGATGGTATTGCCCAGACCGATGTAAGCCGGACGCATCCCCGCTGGGGCGATCTCTAGCAAGTAGTTAAAGAACCCCTGCATCCAGGCGCTATTCACGACGCCCAGAGCCACGTAGACGAAAGGGTAGGCCCAGGTCAGCCAGTCGCTACCGACCAGGTGCGCCGCCAGGGCAAAGAGCGGCCCCAGCGCAGCGGCCGCGCTGCCGATGCGGATCACGTACCGCGGCCCCCAACGCTCACTGACAAAGCCCAGCGTAATGCTGGCGACCATCCCGGCCACCGTCTGGGCAACCACAAAATCACCGATGACACCCCGCGGCAGGTGCAACACATCGGATGCATGCACCACGTAGAATGGGGTCGCCAGTCCCATCATGCCAACCAGCATACGGCAGGCCATCAAACATCGGAAGGCAGGATCGCTGCCCAGTAGCTTTAGCCAATCGCCCATCGCCTGGCCGTTCGCCTTCTGGTTCACATCCTCTGGCGGGGGTTCTCGGATCAAGCTTAATGCAATCACGGAGGGGATGAGCGTCACACTCGCCAGTGTGAAAAGCAGGGCATAGTTATTGGGAAAAGAATAGCGCTTGAGGATCAATCCCACCAATGCTCCCACCCCAACCCCCGCCGTCCCAACGATGAACTGCGCCGAGCCTATCAATCGCCCGCGCCGCTTTAGCGGAACGGCCCGCGCCAGGATGTCGAACCAGGCGACGCTGGCAAGACCATCACTGGCAGCGAAGAAACCCAGGCTGACAAAAAACAGGGTCAACATAGCCACGGGGAAACGGGCCAGCCCCAGCCACAACGCCAGTGTGATCACCGCCATAAAAATGCGTCCGCTCGTCCCAACGAGCAGATATGGCTTTTTGCGGGGTTTGTCGTTGATATGGCGGGCGACCGCCAATTGGGGCAACAGCCAGCCCCCACTAAAGATCGTGCTCACCAACCCGATCACAGGGGCAGAGTCGGTCAACTGACCAACGAAAGCCGGCAGCACCGCGTTGACGTCTATGAAAGTGAAAGCCACCCCGAAACAAACATAGTCCACCAGAAAGGCAAAGAAATTCCACCGCTGGTGCGGGGGCGACGGGGGAGCAGCCTGGCTCATATTATCCACCTCACACGGCCCGGAGCCGCCATACTCAATCTCAAAAGTGTACCACGAAGCAGCACACCGTCAAGCCAGGATGGAACGCGGGCGTCCCTGCCCGCAGCCTGGCGGTCAAGATGCCCGCGTTCCGTGACGCGCGAGAAAATGACGCACACCCTATGTCCGATGTACTTGACAAAAGTTCATCACTTTAGTATAAATATTGCAACTGTTCAGGCATGGCCCATTCAAGTTTTCAAGGTGCCCGGCACTTGCAACTTTTACGCAGTTCATTTTCTTGCCCAATGATGACTCGAGTCGCTCCGCCCACAGCCAAAATCGCTAATGAGTCACCTGTCTGAGGGTTGCTCTTGGACTTACACCCTGGATTAAAGATTGGAGATTGATGCACATCGTTACACCCAATTGGGTCAAGGACGCCGTATTCTACCAAATCTTTCCCGACCGCTTCGCCCGCAGCGAGCGGGTTCCAAAGCCCAGCAACCTGGAGCCGTGGGACAGCCCGCCCACCATCCACGGCTTCAAGGGAGGCGATCTGCTGGGTGTGATGGAGCGGCTGGATTATCTGCAAGAGTTGGGCGTCACGGTCATCTACTTTAACCCTATCTTTCAATCGGCCGCCAACCACCGCTACCACACCCACGATTACTACCAGGTTGACCCCATCCTGGGCGGGAACGCAGCCTTCCGCGAGTTGCTGGATGCGGCCCACGCGCGGGGGATGCGCGTGGTGCTGGACGGCGTCTTTAACCACGCCAGCCGGGGGTTCTACCAGTTCCACCACACGCTGGAGAACGGAGCCGCCTCACCCTACCTGGACTGGTTCTACTTTGACGAGGAACATCTGCGGGGAAAAAAGCAACTGAACCCCTACCCCGCCCATCAGGTACGCAACAGTCTGAAGGAACTGGGCTACCTGGCCTGGTGGAACTTGCCCGCGCTGCCCAAATTCAACACCGAAACCGAGGCCGTGCGGAACTTTATCTTTGACGTGGCCCGCCACTGGATCGAGTTCGGCGTGGACGGCTGGCGGCTGGATGTGCCGGAGGAGATCGACGATGACAAGTTCTGGCAAGAGTTCCGCCGCGTGGTCAGGGCGGCCAATCCCGAGGCTTACATCGTGGGCGAAATCTGGGACGACGCCACCCGCTGGCTCCAGGGCGACCAGTTCGACGCAGTGATGAATTACATCTTGAACCGCGCTTGCCTGGGCTTTTTCGGCGGGGAGCGATTGGATACTGCACAGCACCCCGGAGATTACGACCTGCGACCGTTGAGCGCCGTCCAGTTCGCCGACGAGATAGATGCACTGCAAAATCTCTACGACTGGCAGGTGACGCTGGCGCAGCTCAACCTGCTCAGCAGTCACGATATGCCGCGCTTTCTGACGTTGGTGCGTGAGAACAAAGAGGCGCTCAAACTGGCGACGTTGTTCCAGATGACCTTTCCCGGCGCGCCCTGCATCTATTACGGCGACGAGATCGGTATGGAGGGCAACCACGATCCCGATTGTCGCCGCGCCTTCCCCTGGGACGAATCTCGCTGGGACCGCGACCTGTTCGACTTTTTCCGCCGGGCGATCCGCTTGCGCCGCGAGCACCCCACCCTGCGGCGCGGGCGCTACATCCGCCTGCAGGCCGACGATCAACACAATGTCTACGCTTTTGCCCGTCAAGGGGAGGGGGAGACGCTGATAGTAGTGCTGAATAACGGCCAATCCATCTACGATCTGGATATACCGACACGAGGCACGTTTGCCGATGGCACAATCCTGCACGATATATGGAAGGCAGGTCAGGCACAAGTAAACGGAGGACGAATCACAGGCGCGACGCTGTCGCCCCGGTCAGGAGCGGTGCTGGCAGCAAAAGAATGAGGCAGTCATCATAAACAAAGGTTGAGGCTATTTTCGAGGCAGAAAAATCTTGTCACCCCAGTAGATACGTGCTATAATAATGTCACCGTGGGGATGATAGGCTTCGACGGAGAAGGCTGGTCACGGATGGCAAGCCGGGGCGCTCTGACCCCGTTAACAATGGAGCACAAACTCCAAAGTGCCAATAACACTTGGTTTCCTGTTCCTCAGCCTGCGATGATGGCTGCCGCTCCAATGGTAGCCTAGTCCATTCTGGGAACAAACTGACCACTAGATGGTCACGTCCGCTCCGGTTTTTCGCTGGCGAGCCGGGGGTCGGACGTCAAACAGTCAGCGTGCAGCGCTCCAACGCCGATGAGGGCGCTCAAGCGGGAGTTTCGGCTCCCATCGGCTAGGTCTGAGTGCAGCGCGGTCGGCAGTGACTCCTCAGACGAGAACTAAAAGGGCCGACTAAGCTTGTAGAGGTCCCTGATCGAATTTTTCGGACGCGGGTTCGATTCCCGCCATCTCCACCATAGACTGCGAGGCTGGCATCGTCACAGGGCCAGCCTCGTGCCACATCAGGTCGAGGTGCGAGTGGAAATGGAAAAGCACCGCTTGCTCAATATTTCGGACATATTGGAACGCGTTCCCCGTGGCGGGTGGTCAGATGGCGCCCGGGCGCTCACCGAACGCGCATACACCGTAGCCGAAAAAGCGCACGCCGGAGAAAGGCGCAAGTCCGGCGAACCTTACATCCAGCACCCCCTGACCGTGGCCATGCTACTAACCGATATAGGGATGGATCCGGATACCGTCGCCGCCGGCCTGCTGCACGACGTGGTCGAGGACTCGGAAATCGAGGTGGCAACTCTGGAGCACGAGTTTGGCCCTCACATCGCCCAACTGGTTGACGGTGTGACCAAGCTGGAACGGATCGAGCAGGAGCAAAGCGACCGTTTCAAAGACGGAAGCGAGGAACTGCGCGACGCGCAGGAATCGGAAAGCCTGCGCAAAATGTTCATGGCTATGGCAAAGGACGTGCGCGTCGTGGTGATCAAGCTGGCCGACCGGCTGCACAACATGCGCACGCTCGAAGGACTGAGACCGGAACGGCGCAAGACATTCTCCCGCGAGACACTAGAGATATTTGCCCCGTTAGCTAACCGGTTAGGCACATGGCAATGGAAATGGGAACTGGAGGACTTGAGCCTCCGCTATCTCGACCCCGCCACCTACGACGAAATCACATCCCTGATAAAAGAACACCGCCCAGAACGTGAAGCCAGCGTTCAAGAACACATCGAAATCCTCAAGCAAAAGTTGGGCGAAGAAAAAATCGAAACCGAGATCACCGGCCGGCCCAAACACATCTACAGCATCTATAGCAAAATGCAGCGCAAGGAGGTTCCTTTCAGCCAGATTTACGACGTGCGCGGCATCCGCTGTATCACCCAGGATGTCCCCGCCTGCTACCGCATCCTGGGGATCGTGCATGGGCTGTGGAAACCTATTCCCGGTGAGTTCGACGACTATATCGCCACCCCCAAGGACAACATGTACCAGAGTCTGCACACGGCGGTCGTCGGCGAAGACGGCAAGACACTGGAAGTGCAAATCCGCACCCACGAGATGCACCAGGTCGCCGAGTACGGCGTCGCCGCGCACTGGCGCTACAAAGAGGGGAACAGGCAAGAGCAGGACTTTGAGGTCAAGAGCGATTGGCAACGCGCCATGATGGAGTGGCGTCAAGAGACCTCTGATGCCAAAGATTTCGTAGACGCGATGAAGACCGACGTTTTCCAAGACCGCACCTATGCCTTCACTCCCAAAGGGAAACTCATTGACTTGCCGGTCGGCGCGACACCGATTGACTTTGCCTACCGCGTGCACACCGAGATCGGCCATCGCTGCCGGGGAGCCAGAGTCAACGGCAAATTGGTCAACCTGAATTATCAACTCCAGAACGGCGACCGGGTGGAAATTCTAACTTCACGTCGCGGAGGGCCCAGCAGAGACTGGCTGAATCCAGCCCTGGGCCACGTCAAGACCAATCGCGCTCGCGGCAAAATCCGCCAGTGGTTCCGCCATCAGGATCGGGAACAGAACATCGCCCAGGGCCGCGAGGTCGTCGAGCGCGAATTGAAGCGGTTAGGGCTGCTGAACCTGGGGCACGAGGCCATCGCCAAACTCTTTAACTATGAAAGTCTCGACAATTTCCACGCCGCAGTCGGCTTTGGAGACATCAACAGCCAACAGATCGCCAGCAAAGCCGCCAGCGCTCGTTCTCGCGAGGAACAAAAGTATCCTTCCACGCCACCTACTCCCGCAAGCACCATCAAAGGTATCCAGGTACGAGGCACTGGCAACCTGCTGACTCGACTGGCGCAATGTTGCCACCCTCTGCCAGGCCACGCCATCGTCGGCTACGTCACCCGGGGGCGCGGCGTCACCATTCACTGCCGCGACTGCCCCAATATTCTACGTCTGAAGAATACCGAGCGATTGATAGAAGCCAGTTGGGGCCCCAAGCCGACCACCGTCCAGGTCACAATATACATCAAGGCCTATGACCGCACGAAACTGATGACCGAAATCTCGGCCCTCCTCGGCGACGAGGACATCAACATTGCGGCTCTGAACCACAGCCGGGAAGAGGATATCTCGACGTTCTACATCACCATCGAAATCAACAACTTTACCCAACTCAGCCGCGTGCTGGCCAAAATCGAACGAGTGCCCAACGTGATCGAAGCCAGACGATACATGGGGTAAAACAAAAATCCGGCTTCTGATAGAAGCCGGATTACTTGCTACAAGTGCGAGTTACGGGTCCATCGGCACGCGGGCCTGCCACGAGCCGCCGCACGGCCAGAGCAGCGCCCAGCGGCACACTTCCGGATCACGATCGCGCCACGAGCGCCGGCACTCGTCTTTATACCACGGCGTGTCCCCGTGGCACTCGGCCCTCACAGGTGGGTATTCGATAGACGAGACTTGCTGCTGGGCCTCGACCCACTTTTGAAACGCATCTTCCTGTACCTGCTGCAAGACGTTGGGAGCCAGTTCGCGCGTCTCCCGCCCAAGTATCTCGACGATATAGTAGTGAGAGTCATCCATGTTCAGCACTGGCTGACTGCGCTCTCCAACTTGCATGTCGAACACCACCCCGGTCAACATCTCGCCCAGCATCTGTTGCAGCACACTACTGGGATACCAATCCAACTCCCGACCATATCCAGTGACATCCTCGTTATCTTCCAGTTCGTCCGCCAGGGCCTGGAAATCTTCTCCGGCGTCCAACCGGGCAGCGGCATCTTTCGCCCACTCCTCGCTATCCACGCTGATGTAACTCAGCTTGACCTGATCGGCGGTGGTGGGAACCTCCGCGTCCATCTGCTCCCGCAACTTTTCGAACACGAGCGAGTCTTCCATCCAAGAGCGAAACTGTTGCTCGGAAATACCCAGCTCCTTCCAAGACTTTAAGGATTCGCTATATCGTTGCTGGAAAGCCTCCTCGGTCACCGGGGTCGGTGTGGGAAGAGAATCAACAGTCGGCGTCAAAGGAGACGTATCAGCCGGCGCTGGCGTAGGAGTAGCCGGGTCCCGCTCGTACCCAAAATACTGCTCAATGCTCTGCTGGACTTGCTCCGGCGCAACCGTGATGCCACGCCGTTCCGCTTCCTGGTGCACCAGTTTTCCCACGATCAACTGATCAAGAACCTGTTTCCCAATGGACAAGGCACTCGCCGGAGATAACTGCGTCTCCAAGTCGCGGATATTCCCTTGAATATACTGCAAGTAGAACTCGGCGCTTGGGTCAGACATATCGAGCGAGAGTTGTTGCATGTTCAAGCGTTCAAGTTGAAACTGCAACTGCTCCCGCGTAAAGCGCACCCGAGCCTGAAAGTCAGCCGTCGTGATTGGGTCACCTTCCACAATAACGACCGGTTCGCGAGCCTTGACGATTCTCTCGGCGAAGAAACCGTAACCCAGAACACCCACAACCAGGATTACTAGTGCAACCACGCTCCAGAGAAGCCACTTTTCAATTCGTCTTTCCCGCTCCAGGCGGGAAAGTTGCTTGCGCGTCAATTCCTTCGACGCGCGTACACGCTTCTTGGCCTTCTTTGTCATCCTTCCCTCGCATGCCAACTACTGATTAGACGTATCATCTCGATGACTCGGGGCAAGTATGTGGCAAGTTGGCGAATTGCGAGCCGCCGCAGGCAGCGAAGCAATCTCCTCTAATGCTATTTGGGGATTGCTTCGGGCAAAAAGCGCCTCGCAATGACAAATACTCGAGTCTTGCCCTGGGATATTGGAAAAGATACGATTAGACTTTAAATCAAACGGGGGCGTTCCCTTTCGGCTAAAAGTAGGCGCGCTTTCCATACCGCGCGCCATGGAAAGCGCGCCCACTCAACTCATTCGAGACACACCCAAATCAAACACCCCATTCTTTCTAGTGAAACCTAGCGACTGCGCCCAGGTTTTAGTTGCACCGTGAACGGCAATAATGCCAGGTGGCGAGCGCGTTTGATCGCCAGCGACAGTTGCCGTTGATGCTTAGCACACGTTCCCGTCCGTCGCCGAGGCTGAATCTTGCCCCGGTCGGTCAGGAAAGAGCGCAGCACGTCAGCCTGCTTATAGTCAATATATTCAACTTTATCCCTACAAAAAACGCACGTCTTGGGACGCCTGACAAACCGGCGCTTGCCGTGCTGCCGGCCTCCTCGCTGCGTCCCTCGTCCTTGTCTCTGTCGTCTCTCTGCCAAAACTCGACCTCCCTGAATAGCAACTAACAAAACCGCCAATGTAACTCGCTATCCCCAAATTTGCTTCACTCGGCGGCTGATTCTAATGACTGAGTATCATCCAACACCTGGTCTGGCTCAGGCTCTTTTGGCGCCGGCGTCATTTCTTCTTCGAGACGCACGGTCAAATAGCGCATAATCTGCTCAGTCAACCCAAGCCCACGCTCCAACGCAGAAACACCCTGAGGATTCAACTCAAGCTGCATCAACACATACTGGCCTTCCCATCGCTTTTGAATGGGATAAGCCAGCCGACGCATTCCCCAGGGCTTTGTTTGCACGACCTTGCCGCCATCACGTTGGACCAGCTCTTTGACCCGGTCAATAACGGCGGTCAGATTGTCTCCGTCCACATCAGGGTGGACGATAAAAACTAGTTCATAACTGCGCATAGACGGTCACCTCCTTTCCATGGGATTTGCCCCTAGACTCGAGCCAGGAGCGGAAAACCCGCCTTCAGGCGCGTAACGGGCGATATGATAACACGAAAGCGTGCATTTGACAAGTAAACACCTCACTCAGGGTGTGCATCAGATTTTTGCGCTTGGTAGTGGATCTTGCCTGGGAGCGCGGGCGTCCCCCGCCGAGGAGGGGCGAGGCACTGCCTCACCCTTACGATCCGCCCGCATCTTTGCGGTCAAGATGACCGCGTTCCGTGGCGCGCAAGAAAATGACGCACACCCCCTCACTCACATTTCAACCTCTTGATGACCGCAGCGGCAAAGGCCTTGAAAAGCGGATGAGGCCAAGTGGGGCGGGATTTGAATTCAGGATGAAACTGGCTGCCCAGCATAAAGGGATGATCGGCCAGTTCGCCAATCTCGACCAACCACCCATCCGGCGAGAGGCCGCTGAACACGAGACCTGCCTCACTCAACAAATCGCGATAGGTATTGTTCACCTCAAAGCGATGGCGGTGTCGCTCCTGAACCTCCGAGATGCCATAAGCCTCGGCCGCCTTCGTCCCAGCCACCAGGCGACAGGGATACAGACCCAGCCGCATCGTGCCCCCCATATCCACGATCGTCCGCTGCTCGCGCATGAGGTCAATCACAGGGTATTTAGTGCGGGGATCAAACTCGGTACTGTTCGGCTCGTCGCTGCCCACGGCGTGACGAGCCAGTTCAATGATCATCACCTGCAAACCCAGGCATAGCCCCAGGTAGGGCACCTTGTTTTCCCGCGCCCAATGCGCCGTGGCGATCTTGCCCTCAATACCACGCTCACCAAAACCACCGGGCACGACCACACCAGCCACCTGTTCCAACTCATCCCAGCCCCGGCCGCGTTCCAGCCCTTCGGAACTAACGTAACGCACATCCAAGTCCCACCCGTGCGCCAGCGCCGCGTGATACAGGGCCTCACGCACACTGATATAAGCATCGTGCAGTTCGACGTATTTGCCCACGATGGCAATGGGCAGCGACGGCTTGGACGCTCGAATGCGAGTCACCAGCCCGCGCCACTCGTCCAGGTCGGGAGGCGTCACGTCCAGGCTCAACCGTTCGACGACAAAATCCCCCAACCCGGCATCCTCCAACACCAATGGAATCTCGTACAGCAACGGCGTGGTCACCAGTGGAATAACGGCCCGCCGTTCGACATCACAGAAAAGTGCGATCTTGTCACATAGCGCATCGCCTACTGGATAATCGGCCCGAGCAATAATGACATCTGGCTGGATGCCGATGGAGCGCAATTCGCGGACGCTGTGCTGCGTGGGCTTGGTCTTTAATTCCCCGGTAGCGCCGACGTGGGGCAGAAACGTGACGTGGATATAGAGCGTGTTTTCGAGACCCACGTCCCGGCGCATCTGTCGCAACGCCTCCAAAAAAGGCAAGCTCTCAATATCGCCAACCGTACCACCGACCTCGACGATCACCACATCGGCTCCGCTCTGCTCGCCGACCAGCGCGATACGGCGCTTTATCTCATTGGTGATATGTGGAATAACCTGGATGGTACCGCCGAGAAAATCGCCCCTCCGCTCCCGCGCGATGGTCTCCGCATAGACCTGACCGGTGGTAACATTGCTAGCCTGGGTCAGATTCTCATCAACAAAGCGCTCATAGTGCCCCAGGTCCAGATCGGTCTCGGCCCCATCGTCGGTGACAAAAACCTCACCATGCTGATAGGGCGACATCGTCCCCGGATCCACGTTGATGTAGGGATCAAGCTTTTGAATAGAGACGCGCAATCCTCGCGCCTTCAATATCCGCCCTACAGAGGCCGCTGACACCCCTTTGCCCACGCTGCTGATTACCCCGCCGGTGCAGAAAATATACTTGCGCATATAATACCATCCTCTACGAGATGTGGGGAGGGTCACTCAAGGCAACCCTCCCCACACAAATATGAACCCTATTCACAATCCTTATCAAACCCACAATTACAGCACTCGTCTCCCCTCTCGTGCAGGCTAAAAACATCTACAACAAGTTAGCCAAACCTTTAACCGCCCGGCGCATATCCAGAAAGATGAGACCAAGTTTGGCATTCTTACGCGCCATCACCGTGAGCACCGCCTCTTCTCCCACCGACATCAGGAGAATATAGCCGCGATCCCCCTTGACATAGACCTGATCCAGCACGCCGCGCCCAAGCTCGCTGGCAATGCGCTCGCCCAGGGAAAGCATCGCCGCCGACATCGCCGACACGCGATCCTCCCCTGCGCCCACCGGGAGTGCGGAGGCT
>QMOE01000019.1 GCA_003648125.1 Chloroflexota bacterium | reverse complement strand
GCTTCCTGGCGACGGTCGAATTGAAGGGAGCGGGAGAAACGGGCAATGCTTCACTGCTGGCGCGCGCGCCGGAGGACGACCTGGGCCAGGTGACGATGCTGGAAGGGGAATACGACCTGGAAGGGGATCGCATCGTCCTCCTGCGCGTGACAGCCGATACCTTTGGCCTAAAAATCGGCGACAAAGTTGACCTGAGCTACATCCTGCCGCTCTCCCGCGTAAAGGGACACGATCTGCCGGAGAATAGCAGCGCCGGGCGCGTGACGCGCCGCTTTACCGTCAGCGGTATCGCGCTGGCGACCGGGCTGGGCGGCGGGGGGCAAAACGGCATCCTGGCCAGCGTCGAGACGGTACAGGATTGGCTGGGTCTGCCGGGCCGGGCCGAGCGGCTGGTGGTGGTGCTGGACAAATCGGTCTACAGCTCGTTGAACACGCAGCGTTCCATCTTTCGCGTGCGGCGCATCGCCGAGAAAATGTACGACGCGCTAGGAAGCGAAGTCGAGACCTATACCTTTTCGCTCGACAAGGCCCAGGCGCTCGATTTCAGCGACGTGGCTTTTGCGGTGCTGCGCTCCGTCAGCGCGGTCTATGGCTTCCTGGTGATGGGGGTCGTCGGCCTGCTGGTCTACTCGATCATCAACACCAACGTGGAGGAGCGGCGGCGCGACCTGGCCTTTTTGCGCGTCCTGGGGGCCAAGCGGAGGCACCTCTTCAGGTTGGTGATGATTGAGGTGGCCCTCATCGGGCTGATGGGCGTGGGGCTGGGGATCGTGACCGGGCAGGCATTGAGCGCGTCGGTGGTGGCCCCCATCGCCAACTATCTCATCGCCCAGGCCGGCGATGTGGGCGAGGAACTGGGCATCCAGTTTCAGATGACGATCACCGTCGCCGCCATGGTGCGGGCGGGCGTGATCGCCGCCGTGGTGCTGGCCCTCTCCGCCATCGCTCCGGCGCGCAAGGCGGCAAAAACCAAAGTGCGCCACGCCATCAACCCCGGCTCGGCCGATAGTATCCAGATCGAAGACCTGGCCCGGCTGCGCTCGCGCAAGTTCGATGGGCGCATCGTCGTCGCTGGCGTGGTGCTGACCATCATGTGGCTGCTGATCTTTATCGGCAACAACTTTCTCTACGTGCAGGGGAACGAATCGGTCGTCAGCGTCTTTATGTTCGGCGGCATGGCGCTGCTGGTGATCGGCGTCAGTCTGCTCTTTTACGCGCTGACTCTCCCTTTCGAGCGCATCCTGATTCTCCTCAGCAACGCCGTCGCCCCCCGGCTGACCTTTTTCGCCGGACCGAACCTGCTGCGCGCCAAGCAGCGCAACACGATCATCTCACTGATGGTCGTCTTTAGCGCGACGCTGCCCACCTTCCTGGGAACGATGACGGCGCTGGAGCAAAAGAATTACGACGTCGAGGCCCGCTTCCGCAACGGCGCGCCGGTGATAGCAGAAGTGTCGCGTTGGCGGCGGTACTTTTTCAGTCAAAGCGGCGAGGACGGTCTGTTACCTGGTTTTCTGGACGAGTTCCGCGCCGTGGAGGGCATCGAGCAAACAGTTGGGCTGGCGGCCGAGTATCACGCCGAGGTGACCAACAAGGTCGAACTGCGAGATGTGGCGGTGCAGGTACAGGGCCTGACTGGTACGCTGGACGGCATAGTCTACGCCGACCTGACCGAGTACCACGCTGGCGGCCCGCAGGCTTTCGACGAGATACTGTCCGAACCGGACACGATCATCCTGGGAGCCGGGTACGCCGAGTATATGGATCTGAGCGTGGGCGACGTGGTGCGCGTGACAGGCGAGGGCAAGGATCACGTGGTGGATATGCGTATCGTGGGGCTGATCGAGCGCATGCCGGGCTTTGCCGGCTTTTCGCGCAACGAGCAGTACGTGCGCCAGGGTAGGTCGCCGGGCTTTGTCTCGCTGGATACCTACCTGCGCCTGACCACCGACCCCACCGTCGAGAACGTCTGCGCCAGCGGGATCTGCTCGCTCGCCGAGCGGGAGCGGCCGGTCATCGCCCGCATCATGGCGACAACCTCCGAGAGTGCGGACGAGGCCGATGTGGTCGCCGACCTGCGGGAGCTGTTCGCCGATCAAGGCCACGTGTGGGTACAATCAACCGCCGAGAGCATCCGCTCGACAGAGCAATCCATGCGCACAATGCGCGTCCTGATGCTCATAATGACGGTGCTCTCGTTCATCACCTCCATCTTTGGCGTCTTTGCCGTGGTCTATGTGGCGGTCTATGTGCGGCGCTTGGAAATCGGCATGCTCAAGGCCATCGGTATGCGCCGCCGCGACCTGGTGGGCGCGTTCGCGCTGGAAGCAGTGATGATGACGGTCAGCGCATCGCTAGCGGGCGTGACCGCCGGGACAGTGCTGGGCTATGTCTTTTACATCAGCAACAACATGATGCGCAACACGCCCACCCAATTGACGTTCGATTGGATAACGACAGCGGCGATCCTGGTGATGGTCGTCCTGGCGAGCGTCATCAGCGCGGTGCTGGCGGCGCGCGGCGTGGTGCGGAGTAAGGTGACCAAGATTCTACGGGAAGCATGGTGAAAAGACTCTAAAGGTTTCAGAAAACCTTTAGAGTCTACCTGAGGAGTGGACAATGAAAACGATTCGGTGGATTGGGATATTATTGCTGATCGCGGTCATCGCGCTGGCGGGGTGTGACGCGCGAAGGGGTGAGAGACCGGCGGGCATTGTTGCACCGCCAGGCGCAAGCGACGCCCCGCAGCCGACGCTGCCACCCGCGCCGGCTGGCAAGACAGTCGTCGGCGATGGTCAACTGGAATCCCCTTACCCCAGCCTGCCACTGGGCTTTGGCGGCGGGGTGAGCGGGCAAGTACTGACGATTACCGTCAAGGCCGGGGACACGGTTCAGACTGGCGACCTGCTGGCATTGCTCGACGATACCGAGTTGCAGCGCGCGGCGGACGACGCGCAGACAGCGCTAAAGCGGGCCATCGTTGATCGAGAGCGGGCGCTCCAACAGTGGGAGCGGGACATGGCCGACGCCGAGCAAACGCTCGCCGACGCGCAGCGCGCGCTCACCAGCGCCCGCCTGGAACTTTCGGACACCAGCCTGGAGGAAGCCCGCATCCAGCTCGAGCAGGCGCGGCAGGCAGAGGTCAACGCCAAACGAGATTACGAGAACGCAGTCGCCTGGTATCCAGGCCCCATCCAAGATATCCAGTACGACGCCTGGCAACGGGCAATCCGCAACCGGGAAATGGCCGAGATGCGGCTGGCCGACGCAGAGGACGCGCAAAGTGCAGATGCGTTGAATTTGGAGACCCGTGAGGATAACGTGGCCCAGGCAGAGCGAAAACTGACGGCACTGGCGGACGGGCTTGAGCCGAGCTACGAGCGGGCGGTCGAGGAGGCGGAAAGTGAGTCAGTCAAGGCGCAAGAGGCATTAGAACACGCCCGTCTCGTCGCGCCGTGGGCAGCCATCGCGCTCTCGGTGGACGTAGCGCCACAGGCGGACGTCGGCGCGGGCGCGCCGGTCGTCACTCTGCTCAACGTCGAGGAAGGATTGCGTTTTGTCGCGCAAAACCTGAGCGAACAACACATCGCCGCCGTCTACCCCGGCCAGCGGGCCATCGTCACGCTGCGCACTTTTCCCGAGACAGAATTGGAGGGCACGGTCGAGGCAGTCGTGCCCCAGGTTGGGGAGGCAGTGGAAGCGGAGGCGCGTTTCACCGTCCGCGTGCGGCTGGCCCCCTCCGATCTGCGCCTCCTGCCGGGACTAACGGGGCGGGTGGAGATTTTCACCGAGTAGCCGGTCGCTCTGTAGGGCAGGTTTCTTGCCCGCCCCCGGCGGTAGTCAGCAAAGAAAGGCTATCCAGACCTCCGAGGTCTCCCAGATCTCGGAGGTTTTGCTTCTCCAAACCTTAAAAATCTCCAACTGGGTCTTGACATCCGAAACGTTTTGGATTATAATAACACCGTATCCGAAACGTTTTGGCTCGTTTCAACCTCGTCTTTTCTGCGGAGACACACCATGCCGGTCACCCTGAAGGACATTGCCCAGAAAGTTGGCTATTCCGTCACCACGGTCTCGCGCGCGCTGGCGGGGTACGATGACGTGGCCGAGGCGACTCGCCAGGTGATCCTCAAGACAGCCGCCGAGATGGGCTATCACCCCAACATCACGGCCCGCCGGCTGCAAAAGCAATGCACAGACACCATCGGCTTTATCATTCCCACCCACGGCCCGCGCTTTTCCGATCCCTACTTTAGTGAACTACTGGCCGGCATCGGCAACGGCGCCGCAGAGCAGGACTATGACGTCCTCATCTCCACTTGTTCCCCGGACACGCCGGAGGAAATGCAGGCCTACGAGCGTTTCGTCCAGGGACGCCGCGTGGATGGAATGCTGGTAGTACGCACGCGCGAGCACGATGCGCGCATCACCTATCTGTTGGAGCAAGATTTTCCCTTTGTCATCTTTGGCCGCTCCCACGTTGAGGGCGACTTTTGTTACCTCGACGTGAATGGCACTGTCGGCGTCCGTGATGTAACCCGGCACCTGATCACTCTGGGTCACCGCCGCATCGCCATCATCCTCCCGCCGGAGAACCTGACGTTCACCAACTACCGCTGGCTGGGGTTTGAGAAGGCCATGGTGGAGGCGGGCCTGCCCATTAAGGAAACGTTGGTGGAGCACGGCGACCTGACAGAGTCCAGTGGTTACGAGGCCGGGCGCGCCTTTCTGGTGCAGGATAACCCTCCTGACGCCATCATCGCCTGCAATGACTTGATGGCATTAGGGGTCATCAGTGCGGCTCAAGGGCTGGGGCTGACGGTCGGGCGGGACATAGCGGTGACCGGCTTCGACGACGTCTCTCTGGCCGAGCACGCGCATCCCTCGTTGACCACCGTGCGGCAGCCCATCTACGAGATTGGGCGGCGTACTTCCGAGATGCTGGTTCGCCTGCTACAAGAAGGGACGCTGGAAGAACGGCACGTGGTTCTGAAACCACAGTTGATCGTGCGCGAGTCGTGCGGAGCGCCCGCTGCGCAGAAGAGATAGGGAGGTGATGCGCATACGCCAAACGAAACCACGAACCTTTCCAGCAACTTTTGTCAAATCCACTATGTAAATAAGGAGGAGTTTCGAGATGAAAAAGTACACAAGTATGTTGATGCTCGGCGCCATCCTGGTCGGCCTGCTGGCGGCCTGCGCGCCGCAGACAGTCACCGTCGAGGTCACCCGCGTCGTGACCGAGAAGGAAGAGGTTGAAGTGCCGGTCGAGGTCACAGTAGAAGTACCGGCCGAGCCGGAAGTCGTGGACTACGGCGAGGTCGTCATCTTTTCCACCCAGGCTGTGCCGGTGGAGGAGGCCGAGAAGATGCGTGGCATCGTCTTGGCGGACTTTCAGGGGCACGGTGAATTCGTTCCTCTGGACCAGGCTTCACTGATAGATCGCGTGCTGGCCGAAGCCGGGACTGACGATGGCTCCGTGGACATCTTGATTGCCCTGCACTGAACCTACCCCACCCTAAAAGAAGCCGATGCCCTCACAGATCTCTCCAACCTGGCGGCTGAATTGACCGACGCAGGCATCCCAGAGGCCTTCATGGAGTTGGGCAAGCTGGGTACTGACACCCAGTACTACATCCCCGTGATGCAGGCCACCTACATCTTTGCTGCCAACAAGACCGCGTTGGAATATCTGCCCGCAGGCGCTGACATTGACGCGCTGACCTGGGAAGACATCCGCGACTGGGGCAAGAACATCACCGATGCTACCGGCGAACAGAGACTCGGCTTCCCGGCCGGAGATGGTGGGTTGATGCATCGTTTCCTGGAAGGCTACATCTACCCCTCGTACACCGGCGGGATGGTGACCGGCTTCCGCAGCGATGACGCGGTGACCATGTTCGAGTTTGTGAACGACATGTGGCAGTACGTGAACCCACAGGCGGTTACCTACTCGTTCATGCAGGAACAGTTGCTGTCCGACGAAGTGTGGGTAGCTTTTGATCACACTGCCCGGCTGATCGAGGCCTTCAAGCAACGACCGGATGACTTTGTGGCGCTGCCCGCCCCCACAGGACCCAAGGGGCTGGGCTTTATGCCCGTCATCGTCGGCATAGCCATTCCCAAGAATGCCCCCAACCCAGAGGGCGCAGAGGCGATGATCAAGTACATGCTCCAGGATGAGACCCAGATCCACATCCTGCGTGAGATCGGCTTCTTCCCGGCGACCGACGTCGAGTTCCCCGGCTTTATCCCGTTCGGCGTCCGAGCGGAGGGAGAGGCCGTCGCCAAACAGGCGGCGTCACCGAACGCGCTGCCAGCCCTGCTGCCCGTTGGCCTGGGCGCGCGTGGAGGCGAGATCAACAAGATCTATCGTGACGCCTTCCGCCGCATCGTCCTCGAGGGCGGGGACATCAGCACAGTGCTCGCCGAAGAGGGCGACAACCTGCAAACCTTGCTGGAGGAGACCGGCGCGCCCTGCTGGCCGCCTGACCCATCCAGTGGTGGTGACCCTTGTCCAGTGCCGTAGCATAACACTACAATTGATGGGGAGGCAGGTGGGATTGCCTCCCCATCAGATCATTCCAGATCAATGCAAGGAATGAGGTGAAAGTGAAGAAGCGAGACCGACAGAATCTACTACTATGCCTTCAGGCGCATCATCCTCGAGGACGAGGATATTAACACTGTGCTCGCGGAAGAGGGCGACAACCTGCAGGCCTTGCTGGAGGAGACCGGCGCACCCTGCTGGACGCCTGACCCACCCAGCGATGGGCCTTGTCCGGTACCGTAACACAGTGTCATACTTGACAGAGAGGGACAAAACCTCCTCTGCTCCTCTTATCATTTACGGAAGGAGATTACCGTGAAACTCGAGCGACAAAAACTTGAGCCCTATCTTTTGCTACTCCCATCCGCAATCTTTTTGTTCGTCTTCTTCGCATGGCCCATGTTCCAGGCCTTTGGGCTGGCCTTACGAACGGATGAAGGAGAGTGGACCTTCAAGTTCTTCCAACGCATGGTCAACGACGCCGCCTTCAAGGAAGCCATACGCAACACCTCTATATTCCTGGTATCCATTGTTCCCATCCAGTTTATTCTGGCTCTGATCATGGCTCTCCTGGTCACGGCTGGCCTCCGTGGATCGGGGTTTTGGGTTTACATCTACTCGATCCCCATCGCCGTCTCGGACCTGGCGGCGGGATTCGTCTGGCTCTCCGTCTTTACCGAGCACGGTTACCTCAATACCGTACTCACAGGTCTGGGGCTGCTGGATAAACCTTTCATTTTCCTAGCCTACGGCATATCGTGGCCGTACATTGCTGTGATTCTAGCCGAGGTCTGGCGGGCGACCTCTATCGTGTTTGTGATTCTGGTAGCCGGGTTGCAATCCATCCCCAAGGAGTACGACGAAGCGGCCGAAATCTTTGGCGCCAGTTACCTGACACGGCTCTGGCGTGTGACCTTACCCATGCTGCGCCCCAGCATTCAGGTCGCCCTCATCCTGCGCACCATCCTGGCCATCCAGGTGTTCTCTGTGGTGCTGGCCCTGACAGGTGGCGGCATCAGAGTGCTGGCTTCCGAGGCATATCAATGGTACAACAACTGGCGCAATCCTCACGTGGCCGCTGCCTACGCCGCGTTTATCCTCTTCGCGTCCATGTCCGTCGGAGTCTTCTACCTGCGCACCCTGCGAGTCAAGGAGGAGACACTCTAATGCACGCCAGATTTCAAAAGGAGATAAAGCAATGAAATCAAGAGTTAAATCGTCTTACTCTCAGTTGATCAGGAAGGGTCTGGTGTACCTGGCCGCGATTGGGGTGGCGTTGTTCATTCTGATCCCCATCTACCTCATCACCGTGATGGCGTTTAGTCCGGAGGATGTGATCTATGGCTATCCCAAGCCTTTCATTCCCCAGCAGCTTACTGCAGAGACTATTCTCTTCTTCCTCAATTCCTACAAGATGTTGGATTCGGTGAGGATCAGTATGATTGTAGCCATCGTCACACTTGTCATATCATTGCTGGTAGGCGCACCGGCAGGGTACGCTCTGGCCCGCTACATTTTTGCCGGCCAGGATGCGTATCGCATCCTAATCCTATCCACCCGCGCTTTCCCGATGGTGATTCTGTCCATTCCCCTGGCCCAGACCTACATCCAATGGCACCTGGACGATACTATTATGGGCGTGGCCTTGATGCACACGGCGATGGCCCTCCCCACGACGATACTGGTCACCAGCAGTGTCTTTGTTGGCATCTCTAAAGAACTGGAAGAGGCTGCCCTAACGTTGGGCTGCAGCCGGTTCACTGCCTTTCGCCGCATCATACTGCCCCTGGCGCTACCCGGTCTGGCCGCCTCGGCCATCTTTACCTTCGTCCTTTCGTGGAACGAGGTCTTTGCGGCCGCCATCCTGACTGTGCATAACCGCACCATGCCCGCCAGACTGATCGTGGGATTAGGCGGCTCGCCCGCCACGTTCAAGTTTGCCGGCGGCTTTATCATGCTGGTTCCCGCAATTGTGTTTATGTTCTTCGTTCGTCGCTACCTGTTTAGCCTGTGGGGCATAAAGCTAAAGTGAAAAATGGTAGCGACTCTAGTCGCTTGGAACGAGTAACTGAATTCATCAGACTAGGAGGTCTAACGTGGCAGAAATTCGAGTAGAAAATGTACGCAAGGTCTTTGGCAAAGTCGTCGCCGTGAAAGATGTCAACCTGACCGTACCCGACCGGGAGTTTGCGGTTCTATTAGGGCCCAGCGGTTGCGGTAAAACCACGCTGCTACGCTGCATCGCCGGACTGGAACAGGTGGATGGAGGGCATATTTTCATTGGCGATCAGGAGATCACCAATCTGTCGCCGCGCGACCGGCGCATCGCGATGGTCTTTCAAAGTTACGCCGTCTTTCCGCACATGACCGTCTTTGATAATATCGGTTTCGGTCCAAGAATGCAACACGTGCCCAAACCAGAGATCAAGAAACGGGTGCAATCCACAGCCGAAATGATGCATATCGAAGACCTGCTGGAGCGTTACCCGGCGCAGTTGAGTGGCGGACAGCGCCAGCGTGTAGCCGTGGCCCGCGCCCTCGCCGCTCAGGCCCAGGTACTGCTGATGGACGAACCGTTGAGCAACCTGGACGCCCTGCTACGCCTGGAAATGCGCGCTGAACTCAAGGCTCTGATGGATGAACTCGATACCACCGTGGTGTACGTCACCCACGACCAGGTGGAGGCGCTTAGCCTGGGCGACCGGATCGCGGTCATGCATAGCGGCGAATTCATGCAGGTTGATGAGCCAATGAAGGTGTACGACCACCCGGCGGCGCAGTTCGTGGGTGGCTTCATCGGCAATCCTCCCATGAACTTTCTCACCGCCCGGCTGGCGGACGACGGCACAACAGTTCTGGTGAATGAGACCAGATTGCCCATTGCGCCTGAGACGGCTGCTCACCTGCGGGCAACTGGGCAACGGACCGTCTGGTTGGGTATCCGCTCCGAAAACATTGATCCGCTGGACGCTCACACCGAAGGCGCACTGTCAGCGCGAGTGATCGTCGCCGAACCGCTAGGCTCGCACATACTACTCACCGTGAAAATGGGCGACGCCATTGTGAAAGTGAATGCCCACTCGGACTCTGCCTTTCGATCCGGGCAGGATATCTGGTTGCGCCCAGTCCCTGAAAAGATCCGTTGGATGGACAAAGAGAGCGGCCAGGCGCTAAACTAGAATTCGTAGTGGCGACTCTGGTCACTCGCTCACTGTGGATGACCAAAGTCGTCACTACGAACTGATTGCCAGTGTCTAGTCAGGGAAGAGAAATCCCGTGCGTCGCATCCGTCTGACTGAAGACAAAATCGCCCGCCGCCTGGAACTGGTAGAGACACTCGTCTACCGGCAAGACCAGCCCTTGCTCCCCTTTCGCTTTCACCCCGGCGATGACCCCCTGGTTGCCCCTGACGTAGATGACAGGGCCATGGTTTCTTCGCCCCTAAAGGAGTCATTATGCTTCGAGTAGCACTCATCGGCTGCGGGAACATCGGCGTGCGCGCACACCTTCCCACCTGCACCCAGGTCCCGGAGACGGAACTGGTGGCCGTGTGCGACATTATTGAGAAACGTGTCCAGGCGGCCGCGGAGCGTTCAGGTGCGACAGCCTACACCGACCACCGGCGACTCCTGAAGCGCGAGGACGTTGATGTGGTGATCATCGCCCTCCCCAACGACCTCCACGCCGAGGCGTCCATCGCTGCCGCAGAGGCCGGCAAGCACATCCTCTGCGAAAAGCCGATGGCGCTCACGCTGGAGGAGGCCGACGCCATGATCGAGGCAGCAAAGAAGGCTGGCGTCAAAATGATGATTGGGCAAACGCGGCATTTTGACCATCGCTATGTGAACATCAAGGAGCAACTCGACGCGGGCAAAGTGGGGCGGCCGATCTTCATCCGGCACTCGGCGCGTCAGTTCCTCCCTTTCCCCCCGCATGCCTGGCAGTGGGACCCCCAGCGGGGCGGCGGGGTCTTTTTGAACATCAGCATCCACGCCACGGACCTTTTCCATTGGTTCTTTGGAGAGAATGCGATTGAGGTGTTCGCTATGGCAAAGTCGGTGAGGGAAACGGCGCGGGCGGGGGGCTGCTACGACCACGCCTTCATCACCTGCAAGTTCGAGGGGGGCGGGATCGGCTTCGCGGAGCCCAGTTGGGTCTATCCGGGCGACTTTGGCGGAACCCTCTACGCCCAATTGGACGTGGTGGGCACAGAGGGCAAGATCCAGTACGCCGACAAGGACACCAACCCCATGCTGACCTATACCACCGAGAAGGACCACGAACTACCCCGTTACTTTGAGTTCATGTCCACGACAGAGTACGCTTTTGAGGAGGAGATTCGCCACTTTGCGCGCTGCGTCCTCGACGACCAGCAGCCGGCCGTCAGCCCGGAGGACGCCCGCGCCGCGCTGGAAATGACACTGGCGGCGCAGCGCTCGGCGGAGACGGGGCGGCCGGTGCAGTTGCCGTTGGGATAAGGAGGCCAACTAATATGGGAAGAATCATCAAGGCAGGCTTGATCGGCTGCGGGAACATTGGCATGGGCGCGCACCTTCCCGCCTACGCCCACATCCCGGAGGCCAAACTGGTGGCCGTGTGCGACATTATCGAGGAACGTGTCCACGCGGCTGCAGAGCGCACAGGGGGAATGCCCTACATTGACTACCGGCGCCTCCTGGAGCGCGAGGATATTGACGTGGTGGACATCTGCCTCCCCTCCGACCTCCACGCCGAGGCGTCCATCGCCGTCGCCGAGGCCGGCAAGCACGTCCTCTGCGAAAAGCCAATGGCGCACACGCTGGAGGCGGCCGACGCCATGATCGAAACAGTGAAAAAGGCCAGTGTCAAACTGATGATCGGGCAAGTGCGGCGCTTCGACCATCGCTACGCCAGCATCAAGGCGCAACTCGACGCGGGCAAGGTGGGGCGACCGGTCTTCGTCCGGCGGGCGGAGCGGCAGTTCCTGCCCTTCCCGCCGGAAGCCTGGCAGTGGGACCCCAAGCGAGGCGGCGGGGTGATCCTCGACATCGGCGTACACGCCACTGACCTGTTCCGCTGGCTCCTGGGCCAGGAACCGGTCGATGTCTACGCTGTAGCCAAGCCGGTGCGGGAATCGGCCATAGCGGCCGGCTCCTACGATCACGCCTTCATCACCTGCAAATTCGACGGGGGCGGGGTGGGCTTTGCCGAGAGCAGTTGGGCCTATCCACAGGGCTTTGGCGGGACGCTCTACGCCCAGTTGGACGTGGTGGGCACGGAGGGCAAGATCCAGTACGCCGACAAGGACACCAACCCAATGCTGACCTACACCACCGAGAAGGGACACGAACTGCCGCGCTACTTTCGCTTCATGTCCACCACCGAGTACGCCTTCGAGGAGGAGATCCGCCACTTTGTGCGCTGTGTCCTGGACGACCGGGAGCCGGCTATCAGTCCACAGGACGCCCGCGCCGCATTGGAGATGGCGCTGGCGGCACAGCGCTCGGCGGAGACGGGGGAGCCGGTGTCACTGCCGTTGCAGAAGGAGGCCAGATGATGGAGAGAATTAACCTGGGTATCATCAGCTATGCCCATCCACACGCAGCAAAATACGCCGCCGCCATCGCCGCCTGCCCCAGGGCCGACCTGGTGGGCATCGCCGGGCTGGGGGTCAATGCCGGGCTGGCGGCGGAGGAAGCCAAGCGGTACGGCACTCGCTACTACGCCGACTACCGGGAGCTACTGGCGCGGGATGAACTGACAGGAGTGTACGTGGGGACGGAGCCTACCCGCCACCTGGAAGTGGTCGCAGAGGCCACAGCCCGCGGCAAACACGTCCTCTGCGACAAACCCATCGCCCTGACGCTGGCGGAGGCCGACGAGATCATCAACCTGGCGCAGGAGACCGATGTCAAACTGATGGTACCCTTCAACCCCAGGTTCCAGTTGCCGCTGATAAAGGTCAAGGCCGCGCTGGAGAGCGGCGAG